>JARDZU010000148.1 GCA_029240695.1 Acidimicrobiia bacterium
GAGGATTCAGCGGTTCTTCGCCCAGCCGATGTTCGTCGCCGAGCAGTTCACCGGACAGACAGGGATCTACACCCCGATCGAGGAGACGATTGCTTCGTTCAAGGCTGTGCTCGACGGCGACATGGATCAATACCCGGAGCAGGCCTTCTACATGGTCGGCGGCCGCGAGGATGTCGAGCGCAAGGCGGCCGAGCTGACCAAGGATGCCGCGGCCTAGTGGCCAACACGTTCCAGGTCGATGTGGTCTCGCCCGAGGAGACGGTGTGGAGCGGCACGGCCACGTTCCTGCTGGCCAAGACCCCCGAAGGTGAGCTGGGCATCATGGCCAACCACGAGCCCTTGATGGGATCCCTGGTCACCGGGGCGGTCATCGTGGAGGCCGAGGACGGCGCACGCACCACGATCGGTGTCCACGGTGGCTTCCTCCAGGTCCTCGACAATCAGGTGACCCTCATCACCGACCGTGCCCAGATCACCGCCGGCGGTCGCGAGGAGGCGAGACAGGTGGCGGAACAGCTTGCCGCCGAATCGGAAACATCGGAGGAAGCCCCCGCAGCCGAGCCCGAGGCCTGATTGTCACAGCCCGGCGACGAACTCCTCGACCGTCGCCGAGAATCCGCCGCCGATGGCGGAGGCGATGACCGGGAAGAAGAGGGAGCCGAGCATCCCAGCTCCTTCCACGTCGAGTCGGACCTGAACGTTCGTTCCGTCATCATCCGGCCCGATTTCGATGGCGACCCTGCCCTTGATCTCCGACGAATCGATGTCCCAGGCCATGAGCCGGCCCTCCTCTCGACGGGCGGGCGTCGCTTCCCCGAGGTACTTTCGCCCGCCGACGCCGCTCTCGAAGGTGAACCCGCGGAGTCGGCCATCAGCATCCACTACGGGGTCGATCACCCGGTCCACGCCCGGGATGGCCTCCCAAGTGTTTGGCTCGTCGAGAGACTTCCAAACGTCTGAGACCGATGCCGAGGTGATGGCGGCGTGTTGAAAGGTCTGCCCGGGCATCCCGGCAAGCTAATGATGGACGAGGTCGGGCGAGCGAATCGCTCACAGGTATCGTGGGCGGGTTGTCTGCTTGGCCCCATAGGAAGTAGCGATGGCCGAGATCGTGTCGCTCGCCGATGCCGTCGGTGACCTGGTCCCTGATGGGGCGACCGTGGCGATGGAGGGCTTCACCCATCTGATCCCGTTCGCCGCCGGCCACGAGATGATCAGACAGCAAAAGAAAGACCTGACTCTCGCCCGGATGACCCCGGACGTGATCTACGACCAGCTGATAGGGATGGGTTGCGCTCGCGGCCTGATCTTCTCCTGGGGCGGGAATCCCGGGGTGGGCTCACTCCACAGGTTTCGGGACGCCGTCGAGCACGGCCATCCCCGAGCCATCGAGCTGGAGGAGCACAGTCACGCCGGCATGGCGACCCGATACGCCGCTGGAGCGTCCGGTCTCCCGTTTGGTGTCCTCCGGGGATACGCAGGTTCGGACCTCCTGGCCCACACGAGCGTCGCCCGCATCACGTGCCCTTTCACAGGTGAGGAGCTGGCGGCGGTCCCGGCCCTGCGACCCGACGTCACGGTCATTCACGCACAGCAGGCGGATCGCAAGGGAAACGTCGGGATGTGGGGCATCTCCGGTGTCCAGCGCGAAGCCGTGCTGGCCGCCAGGTCGTCGATCGTGACCGTGGAGGAAGTCGTCGACGAGTTGACAGCGACCGGCCCGAATCACGTGATGCTGCCGACATGGACGGTGACGGCGGTGGCGCCGGTCCCGGGTGGCTCGCACCCCTCGTACTCGATGGGCTTCACGACGAGAGACAACGCGTTCTATACCGAGTGGGACGGCATCTCCCGCGATCGGGACACCTTCTCGGCGTGGATGAGGGAATTCGTGGTCGACACGTCCGACCATGCCGCCTACTTGGACAAGATCTCGAACCACGCCAATGGCTGAGACCGGGCCAGACCAGGCCACGTTCGCTCCCGATGAGATGATGACGGTGACAGCTGCCCGGGGCCTCCGGAACGGCCAGGTCTGCTTCGTCGGGATCGGGTTGCCCAGCGAGGCGGCCAACCTGGCGCGCCTCTCCCATGCCCCCGACGTGGTCCTCATCTACGAGTCGGGCACCATCGGGACACGCCCGGAGATCCTCCCCCTCTCCATTGGCGATGGCGAGCTGGCCGAGATGGCCGATCTCGTAGTCAGTGTCCCCGAGGTCTTCAGCTATTGGCTCCAGGGCGGCCGGATCGATGTCGGGTTCCTCTCGGCTGCCCAGATCGACCGATACGGAAACCTGAACAGCACGGTTATCGGCTCATACGACCACCCCGATGTGAGGCTTCCCGGTGCCGGTGGTGCCCCCGAGATCGCCTCCTCCGCTGGGGAGGTCATCGTGATGCTTCGCCAGAATTCACGGTCGTTCGTCGAATCGGTCGACTTCGTCACATCGGTCGGATTCGGGCGTGATGGCGAGGGGCGGATCGGGAATGTAGGCGCCGGCCCTTCCGTGGTCATCACCGATCTGGGGGTGCTTCGGCCGGATGCGGTGAGCCATGAGCTCACCCTGGTGGCGATCCACCCCGGTGTCAGCGTCGACGATGCCGTCACCGCCACCGGCTGGGATCTCTTGGTGAGCGATCCTCTCGACGTCACCGAGCCGCCGACTTCGGCGGAGCTCGCCACGCTGCGCGACCTGCAGGCCCGCACCCGCGAGGCGCATGCTCGAAGAGAGGCTTCAGCGATAGACCACTAGGCGGTTGCCTGCTCGGCCAGAAAACCCCTGGCGACCGCCGTCCACGCCTGGGGTTGCTCGAGATTGGCGAAATGGGGAGCGCCGTCCAGGATGTGCAGAGTGCTGCCCGGGATGTGCTCGTGGAGCCAGACGGATTCCTCCGATGGGGTGGAGATGTCCTCGGTGCCACCGATTACCAGCGTCGGACAACGGATCGCCTCCACCAGCTCGCGGAGGTCGGCATCGCGCAATGCGGCACAGCATGCCGCATAGCCGCCGGGATCTGTGGCGAGCAAAGTCCGTGACGTCCGATCGAAGATGTCGGAATGCTCGGAGGCAAAGCTCGAGGTGAAGAACCTGGCCAAAGCCTGCTCCGAGACGGCGTCCATGCCCCCTTCGGTCACTGCATCGATCCGAGCCTGCCAGATCTCCTCGCTCCCGATTCGCGGGGCAGTGTTCGAGGCAATCAGGCTCATGACCCGATCCGGCGAGTGACCTGAGATCCACAATGAGATGAGACCGCCCAAAGACATGCCGCAGAGGTCGAACTCGTCCGCCCCGGCCCTGGTTGCGACGTCCAGGACGTCCTCGCCCAGATCCCGGATCTTGTAAGGACCGGTTCCGGCGATGGAGTTGCCGTGCCCGGGAAGATCCACCATCACCACCCTCCTCATGCTCGAGAGCACCGGTAGCTGGGCTTCCCACATCTCGCTGTCAGCGCCGAGGGCATGGATCATGAGCAAGGGCCGCGCTGATTCGTCGCCCACCGTGTACCAAGTCAGTGTCCCGGTGTGTCCTGAGGTCGTCATGGCGCCTCGGCGACCCGCTCGAACTCGGCGAGGACCCGGTCGATCAGACGCTGGTCGATGGGTGAAGCCTCACCGACCCGGGAGGACATGGTCTCGGCGTCGATCTCGATCGAGCCGAGGCAGCTGGTCATCGCCTCGATCGTCGCCGCCGTCGATTGAAACGCCAATGGCAGGGCAACCCACTCCGCATGCCAGCCTCCGATGCCCCGGTCCAACTCGGAGAGTCGAGCGCCGGTGATCATGCCGGCAGCCGCAGTCGCGAGTTCGGCGGCCGCCACGGCGCGCATCGAGTCGATCGGGTTGCGCTTCTCACCCATGCTGGAAGACCCACCGGCGCGGACCCTGACTTCGGCGATGTCGCTGGAGGCGAGTAATGCGACATCGAGTCCCACCCTCGCCATGGTCCTGGCGCAACGTTCGAGCGTGGAAGCCAGCGCGGCGATCCTGGAACGATCGGAGTGCCAGGGGAGGGCGGGTGAGCCGAGCTCGAGGCGGTCGGCTAGAGCTGCGATGACATCCAGGCCCTTGTCACCGTAGGGACCGAGGTTTCCAACCGGGCCACCCAGTTGGACCACGAGACCCGCCTCCGCCTCCATCAGCTCCTCGACATGGCGAAGGGTCGGCTCCAGCCAGCCTGCCACCGTCATCCCGAAGGTCGTGGGTCGGGCGTGCTGGAGGAACGTCCGTCCTATCTGCGGCTGATCACGGTGCTGGCGTACCAGGTCGGCCATGAGGCTGGCCACCGAGACCAGGCCGGAGTTGAGCAGGTCGAGGGCTTCCCGAGCCTGGAGCATGGTTGCCGTGTCGATCACGTCCTGAGTGGTGGTCCCGTGATGCACCCATTGCGCTTGCTGTTCTCCCAGTCGGTCGCGGATCTCCTCGAGAAGGGATTTCATCGGCGTGCCCTCGCTCCAGGTCGAGGCCAGCAAGGCTTCGGGGTCGGTCACCGAGCCGCGACATGCATCGGCCACCATCTCGGCGTCCCCCTTCGGGATGAGACCGGTGTCAGCCAGGGCGAGAGCGAGGGCTGACTCGAACCTGAGCATGGCCTCGACCCGGTGAGCCGGGGTGAAGAGCGCTGCCATCTCCTCGGTGGTGAATCCTGGATCAAGCATCAGAAGTCGAAGAAAACGGTCTCATCTTCACCTTGAAAGAGGACATCGAACCGGTACACCGCCGTCTCCACCAATTCCGCGATCAGGGTGCCGCGACGCGCCGCCGGCAAGCCGCGCAAGATGAGATCGTCGCGGTTGGCTTCGTCTTCATCGGAGAAATAGATCCTGGTGAACACCGGGTTGAGCATCCCCCGGCCCTGGACGATCAACGAGATGTGTGGCGCCTGGAAGGCGCCTTCGGCATCGGGGACCCGCCCCGGCTTGACCGTTTCGAATATGTACTCCCCGGTCTCGAAATCGGTTATCGCCCGCCCGAAGCCGGTGAAACCGTTGTCCAGGGCCAGTTCGCGGTGGTCGTCGGGATGGCGATACCTGCCCGCGGAGTTGGCCTGCCAGATCTCGAGCAGGGCGTCCTCGATCGGGTTGCGGTCGCCGTCGAGCACCCTGCCCTGGATGGCTATCCGACCTGGGTGGCCCGGTGGGACGAGGACATTCTCGCCCTCCTTGAACAGACGCAGGGTGTAGTACGGGCCGACGGTCTGTGACGGGGTCTGACCGAGGAGCTCGCTCAATCGTCTCTCTCATCCATCGGTGTGGCGAGCTCGCCACGCAGGACTACGTCCCATCGATATCCGAGTGCCCAATTGGCCTCGGTCACCTCATGGTCGTAGGTGGCGATCATTCGAGACCGGGCGTGAGGTGGCGCAGAGTTGAAGATCGGGTCGAGCGGTATCAGGGGGTCGCCCGGGAAATACATCTGGGTGACGAGCCTCGTACCGAGCGACGGGCCCATGATCGAGAAATGGATGTGGGCGGGCCGCCAGGCGTTGGGGTGATTCCCCCATGGGTAGGGGCCGGGCTTGATCGTGGTGAACCGGTAGCCACCATGGTCATCGGTGAGGCATTGGCCGACGCCGACGAAGTTGGGGTCGAGTGGGGCCGGGAACTCGGTCTCCCGCCAGTGGGCATAACGGCCACTGGCGTTGGGCTGCCATATCTCGACCACAGTTCCGGGCAAGCCGTGCCCGTTCTCGTCCAGCACCCTTCCGGTGACAATGATGCGCTCCCCGATAGCTGGGCTCCCTGTCCCGGTGTTGGTAGTGAGGTCGGTGTCCTCTTCGGAGATCTCTGTCCAGGCCGGCCCCGGGCCTGTGGTCTCCGAGAGGGTCTGGACGATCCGGATCAAGTCGTGGGTCGGGCTTCGCTTCACCGTCGACCGGTAATCGGGATAGGAGAACGGGGGATGATCGGCATATGCCTTCGGCCCGTAGTGCCTGATGACCGGCTCGCTCATGCGCCCTCTTCCCCAAAGATGTCCTTGGCGATCTTGAACGCTCGGTTGGCTGCGGGGACCCCGGCGTACACCGCCACGTGGAGGAGAGCTTCCCTGATGTGGTCGGGGGTGACGCCGGTGTTCCGGGCGGCCCGGAGGTGAAGCTCTAGCTCGTCGTGGTTGAGGGCCCCGAGGATGGCGATTGTGAGCAGGCTCCGAGTCCTCAGGTCGAGGTCGGGCCGGGCCCACACACCTGCCCAGGCCGTCTCGGTTATCCAGCGCTGGAAGTCGGCATCGAGATCGGTGATTGCCTCGGTCGCCCTGTCGACGTGCTCGTCGCCGAGCACAGCCCTCCGCACCTTCATCCCGTCTTCGTATGTACCCATCAGCCGTCCTCGCTGGTCACTCTTTCTCAGTGGGGGAGCCCGACGTAGTTCTCAGCCATCGCCCGTTGCGCATTCTCGGACCCGAACAGGTAGTCGAGCTCGGCCTTCTGCAGACGCCGCTCGAAGTCATCGCTGATCCCGGGGAACCGATGAAGCATGGTCGTCATCCACCAGGAGAATCGCACGGCTTTCCACACGCGCGCCATTGCCACCTCGGAATACGCATCGAGACCGGTCATCGATCCGTTGTCGTAATACCCGGCCAGCGCATCGACGAGATACACCACATCGGAGATGGCGAGATTGAGACCCTTTGCCCCGGTCGGAGGGACCACATGGGCGGCGTCGCCGGCCATGAAGAGCCTTCCATGACGCAAGGGCTCGGATACCCAGCTCCGCAACGGGGTGACGAGCTTCTCGATCGAGGGCCCTGTTACCAGACCATCAGCCACGGTTTCGGGAAGTCGCGCTGCCAGCTCCGACCAGAACCGGTCGTCGGGCCAGTCGTCGAGCGTCGTGTCGGCCGGGCCTTGGACGTAGTACCGGCTGCGATGCTCGTTTCGCATCGAGCAGAGGGCAAAGCCCCGCTCGTGGCTGGCGTATATCAGCTCGTTGTCGACCGGCGGGGTCTCGGAGAGGACCCCGACCCAGCAGAACGGGTACTGACGCTCGTA
>JARDZU010000149.1 GCA_029240695.1 Acidimicrobiia bacterium
CGGTGACGAAGGGGCAAATGGGGACGATCGTCTCCCCACGGGCCCGAACGTCGTCGAGGGCGCCCTGGACCAGGACCGAGCCCAGACCCTCACCCCCGTGACCGGCGTTGATCTCGGTGTGGACGAAGTA
The DNA here is from genome assembly GCA_029240695.1 of Acidimicrobiia bacterium. Taxonomy (GTDB): domain Bacteria; phylum Actinomycetota; class Acidimicrobiia; order Spongiisociales; family ZC4RG35; genus JARDZU01. The sequence continues at coordinate 131 of JARDZU010000149.1, forward strand.
ATGCCGACCACCACGGACGTGATAGACCGTGAGGCCGGCGGGCTCCCCGTCCAATTCGAGGACATATCGGTGATTGTCGGCATCGTTGCGTACGACGACGTCGTGGTCGTGAGTCATCGGCTCCTCTTCTGGTCCTGTTTCTTGCGCACCCGACCTGATTCTCGCACCGCTCGGGTGAGTAGGAATTCGATCTGGGCGTTGACACTGCGCAGTTCGTCCGCCGCCCATTTCTCCAGGGCGGCGTGCAACTCGGGATCAACCCGTAGCAAGAAGCTCTTGCGCTCTGCCACCTTCCTTCCTACTGGTAGAGGGTCCCGGCGTTGAGCACCGGCTGGGCGTGGTGCTCGCTGCACAGGACCACCAGGAGATTGGACACCATGGCGGCCTTCCGCTCCTCGTCCAACTCGACGATGTTCTTGGTGCTGAGCATCTCCAGGGCGTGGTCGACCATCCCCACCGCGCCTTCCACGATCCGCGTCCGTGCCGCCACCACCGCCTCGGCCTGCTGGCGGCGCAGCATGTCGGCGGCGATTTCGGGGGCATAGGCGAGCCGGCGCAGCTGAGTACGGAGTACCTCCATGCCGGCCAAAGTGAGCTGGGTCTGGAGCTCCTGATGGAGCGAGGTGGTCACTTCGTCGGCGTGTCCGCGCAGCGAGTGCTGGCCTTCCTCATAGGCGTCGTAGGGATACTCCGATGCCATGTGGCGCACCGCAGTCTCTGTCTGGATCCTGACGAAGTCTTGGTAATCCTCCACATCGAAAACCGCCTGAGCGGTGTCGACGACACGCCACACGATGACCGCTGCCACCTCGACCGGGTTCCCGTTGGCGTCGTTGACCTTGAGGATCTCGCTGTCGAAGTTCCGAATACGGAGGCTGACCTGCTCCCGGTTGGTGAGTGGGACGGTCCAGGTCAGGCCGTTCCGGCGCACCGTGCCCAGATAGCGGCCGAAGAAGGTAACCACCTTGGCGATGTTTGGTTGGTTGATGACGAAACCACTTGTCAACACCCCACCTACAACGACGAGGACGATGCCGGTCCAGAAGGTCGATGCCTGGCCGTTTCCTGTGGCCTCCCAGATGAGCCAGCCACCCCCGAGGAATAGGGCGATCACGATCAAGAGCATCAACCATCCGTTGATGCCGAGACCCTTGCGTTCTTTCACTGCCACCTCCGTGATAGCGATCTGATATCATCACGATAGCACCGCCGAAGGCGTCGGGCACAGATGCGTAGGTTCTCAATCGATGACGATCGCCGCAGTCGTAGCCGCATGCCTGCTCGGCCTGATCGCCGTGTTCCAACTCGCTCTCGCCCTCGGTATGCCGGCGAGACGGATGGCCTGGGGTGGTCAGTATGAGGGCAAGCTTCCAGTCGGGCTGAGGGTCGCCAGCGTCGTGGCCGGGGTCGTGATCTACCCGCTAGCCACCCTCCTCATCCTCGAAGCGGGTGGGGTGACGGATTTCGATGTCGTCCCCGATGTCGGCCCGATCGGTATGTGGGTTTTCACGGGGCTGTTCGGCCTTGGCGGCATTCTCAACCTCGTGTCGCGTTCCAAGGCGGAGCGGGTATGGGCGCCGGTCTCGATGGGCATCGCCGTCTGCTGCGGGATCATCGCCGCCAGTCTCTAGACGGGCAACACGATGGTGAACACCGCCCCGCTCTCGGGCCGATTGGCGGCGGCGATGGTCCCTCCATGGGCTTCCACCAGGTCGCGGGCGATGGAGAGCCCGAGCCCACTCCCGGTCGAATCCCCCGATTTCACGAACCGCTCGAACACATGCTCCAGCCGGTCGGGCGGGATCCCTGGCCCGGTGTCGGTGACCTCGATCCGGGCGGTGGCCTCGTCGAGTTGAGCCGAGACCTCGAAGCTGCCTCCGTCCTGCATCTGGTTGAGAGCATTGGACACCAGGTTGGACAAGACCTGACGCAGCCGGTACGGGTCTACGTCGAGCTCGCCCATCCCCGGCTCGACCTCCACCCGTGATGTGACATTGCGTGCCTCCAATGCGGTGGCGAATGAGGCGACGACGTCCCCGATGACAGCTTCGATGTCGGTCGGTTCCCGATGCAGTTGGAGACGGCCCGCTTCGGTCAGAGTGAGCACTCGCAGGTCTTCGAGGAGACGCTCCATCAGGTCAACCTCGTCGATGACGTTGGACAGGCTCTCTGGCTCATGCAGCCCGTCGAGCACGGCCTCGATCTCTCCGCGAATCACGGTGAGCGGGGTGCGGAGCTCGTGACCGAGGTCGGCGAGCAGCCGGCGTCTTCGCTCGTCCTCTTCCTCGAGCCGGGCGGCCATGCGGTTGAACGAGCCACTGACCGCGGCGAGAGGACCCGGCTCGTTGATCGGGATGCGCACTCCGGTCTCACCGTCGCCGAGTCGCTTTGTGGCGTCGATAAGGGCGCCAATCGGGGCCCAGGTCCGACCGAAGCGGTTTCGGGCGAAAGCAACCAGGCCAACCAGGGCAAGGATGGCAAGACCGCCGAGCACGAAGCGCCCCGGTCCCCGGAAGACCCCGAAGAGATTGGCAAAGATCAGCCCGAGAAAGGGGCCGACGATGATCAGGAAGAGGGCGAACCCGATGATTGGTCGGAGCATCCGGGGCGGGCCGTGGCCGTCCTGGGACCAGGGCGGTCCCTGCCATCTCGGGTCAGGCATCGCTGAACTTGTAGCCGACGCCGTAGACGGTCAAGACGTATCTGGGACGTCGGGGATCGGGCTCCAGCTTCTTCCGGAGATTCTTGATGTGGGCGTCGATGGCCCGCTCGTACGACTCGAACGACACACCAGAGATCGAATCGAGCAGCTGACCTCTGGTGAATACCCGCCCCGGGTTCGACGCCAGGGTCCTCAGCAATTCAAACTCGGTAGCGGTCAACTCGATGCGAGATCCGTCACGCTCGACGCTGCGGTTGGGGAGGCTGACCAACAGATCCAACACCCGGATGGTCTCGGTGGCCACCTCGCCGCCGGTTCGTCGCAACACTGCCTTGACCCGAGCCACCAGCTCCCGCGGGCTGAATGGCTTGACCACGTAGTCGTCGGCGCCGAGCTCGAGACCGACGATCCGATCCGTCTCCTCGCTCCTGGCCGTGAGCATGATGATCGGGATCGTCGATTGTCCTCGGATGTGTCGAGTCACGTCATACCCGTCCATCCCGGGGAGACCCAGGTCGAGGACGACGAGGTCGGGCCGGTCCGAGCGGACCGCGGCGACCGCCGCTGGGCCAGTCGAGGCCAGGGCGACGTCGAAGCCCGCCTCGGTCAGGTAATCCCTGACGAGGCGGGCAATCTTCATTTCGTCGTCGACGACGAGGACCTTGGGCACGCCGCTCATTGTCGCCGCTCGCGGGCTAGGTGTCCTGTTGGGTCTCGGGCTTCGGATTCGGCTGGTTGCCGTGAGCCCGATCGTGCCATTCGGTCATGCGCTGTTCCGGCGGACCCTCACCTTCGTGCCAGTCGCGGCCCCAGTACGGCCCTGGCCCCCAGTGGCGCGGCCCGAAGAAAAACCGGGCGATCAGACCGAAGAGCAGGAAGAACAGGAGCACCTTGAAGATCAAGCCGAAGAATCCGAATCCGTAGCCCCATCCTGCACCCCACCAACCTTGGACTCCGTTGACGGTGCGGGTCACCACCTCGGCCCCCGTCTCTACCAGGCCCCGTTGGTAGCCCATCTGCCACAGACCGAAGCCGATCGCGCCCAGTGCTCCCACGATGAGCAGGGTGATGAGCACCGTCCCAACCACGTTTCTTCTCATGTCTCAGACTCCTTTCATAAGAGACTCTCCTTGAGGATCGGTCCCGAATGTGGAGAAGATGTGAAGAAGGAATGGAGATTCAGCGCGCCGAGCGTCGTCGGATATGTGCCCGGATGGCGGGCAGGGTGCGTAGGTCCTTGGGACGACCCGCAGCCTCCTTGGACCGCGCCACATCTTCGAGAGAGGCTGTCGGTACCGCGATTCCCTCGTATTCGATCTCGGTTGCGCTCCGGATGAGGTCCGGGTATCCCTCGGTTCCGGCAGGCATGATCGTCAAGTCGAGAGGTCCCGCCACCGTGTTGAGATTGAGCACATTCATGTCCACGATGTTCTCTGCAGTGAATCCCGCAGGGATGGCTACGCCCTCGTCGCCATAGCGGAGCACGGCTTCGAGCTCATTGAGGGCGGTCGCCAACCGAGTCAGGTTCTCGTGGGACCGCTCTGGCGTGATGTCGACGTCGACGGTTGGCAGCACCGCCACATCCCAAAGCTCCACAGCGAAGCCACCGACCACCACGTAGAGCACTCCGTGATCGTTGAGGGTGTCGATCATTCGCGCCGCATCGACCCCGGGAATCGGCATCAGTGACCTCTGACACGACGCAGTCGGGCCTCCTCGACCCTGCGACGTTGCAATTCCTCTAGATCAGCCCTGTCGCTGACCGGAAGCGATTCGAGGAGGGCATCCAGGGTGCGATCGTGATCGTCGATCGGCTCGAGCCTGATCCGCATCTCGAAGCCGGCAGCGGCGGCCAAGCGCTGGAGTGTTGGAAGCGTTGGCTCTTTGCGTCCCGTCTCGTAGGCTGAAATGGCCTGCTGGCTGGCCCCAGCCCGCTCGGCGAGCTCGCTCTGGGTCAATCCCGCCTTGTCCCTGGCGAGGCGTATGAGGCCCGCGGCAACGGTCGGTGCGGTGTCGTATTTCCCCACGGGTCTCAAACCTACCACATCCTTTAGGCTGTTTACCACCTATAGGCTGTTTACAACCTATAGGTTGTTGCGGAGACCGAGCTCACCATCTATGGCAGCGCTTCTCGCCCTTGCGGTGGGATTCACCGGTTGGGACGCCAACCCGACTCTGATGGCCATGGTCGTCCTCTTGCACGCGCCGGTGTTCGTGGCGCTGCTCGTTTTGAAACAGCGACTAGCAGCGGCGCGTGGAACCGTCGCTGGCTAGGCCGGCGACCACTCCCCGCAGCCCACCGAATTGAAGGCGAAGTCGCCGGGATCGATCTCGACCACCGCCTCTCCCGCAGGCTGGTCGGTGGCGATGACCTCTTCTGGCGTTCCCGAGACACCGGAGAGACGCTCCCAGGTGCAATCGCTGCCGCCTTGAGCCTGATAAGTGCCCGGACCGATGTGCGTCCCCAGGGCCCATTTCCCTTCGGGGATCTCGGTCATCAAAGGATCGACCGGGGTAAGCGGGTACCAGGCCTCGCAGTTGGTGTCGAAAACTGCATCCGTGCTGATGATCTCCACAACGTCGTGATTGGACACTTCGTTGCCGGCGATGACTTCTTCGGGCGTTCCCGAGGCACCGGAGAGACGCTCCCAGGAGCACCCCAGCAGACTGGTGACGATCCCGGTCTCATAGATGCCGGGCTCTATTTCCTCACCGACGACGTGGCTTCCGGCGCCGAACGCAGGCTCGGGGGGCGGAACCGAAGTGGTGGTGGCGGGAGTCGTGGTGGAGGTCGCCGGCGCGCTCGTTGTGGTGGCTGCGGTCGTCGACGTCGTTGGCGGGATCGTGGTCGTGGTGGCGGGCACCGTCGTGACAGATGTCGTCCCGGCGACCGACGTCGTCACCGCCGGTGCCAGCGTGGTCGTAGTGCTCGTCCCCGTCCCGGCATCGTCGTTGCAAAAGGCCAGGAACAGGATCAGAAGCAGCAGGAGAATGCCGACGATCACCCACCACTGCTGCCACCACGGAGTGGGAACATCCTCGACCGCCTCGGCATCGACCGCCTCGGCATCGACCGGCTCCTCGATGGGCGGCTCGTCCGTCGGTTCCATGATGAGGGTCGCGTCATCGGGCGGAGCCGCTGCCGCCGCGATCTGTTCGGCCGTGCTCATCGGGGGCGCCACGGTCTCCCCGAACGCGGTCGCGTCCCGGGGACGGAAGTAGAGCGGCTGGTCGGCCCCCTCGATCAGGAAGACATCGCTCTGCTCGGTGCGTGAGATGACGGCCTCAGAGAGGCGGGCGACCTCTCTCTGATTGACCGTGAGGATCACTTCGTCGCCGACCTGGGCGAACACCGCCTCGGCCCACGGGTTGTCCAACTCCTGGCCACCGGCCCGGATTTGGCCCTCGAAGTGCCTGCCCTGGCTGGTCATGTGACCGCAACCTAATCGGGGGAATCACCCCCAGAGGACTGATCCCCATTCCAGAACCGGCCCTGGTCGGGCACGGTTCAGGTCATGGTGGGGATCGACCTTCAATTGGTGTCAGACGAACGCGACGACGACCGCGTAGGCGTAGACAGCGAGCACCAGCATCAGCATGGCCCAGCCGCGAAGGCCACGGTTGCCGAAATCCTCCGAGATCTTGGAACCGGACAGGCCCAAGGCACTGAGGAACAGGACGCTCCCAATCCATTCAGGCATATCGCCTCCTAGCCCCTCGCGAAACATCCCTGTCTAAATGTAGCGGATCTGACAAAGGCTGGGGGCGTCTGACCGGTCTCACAGGCCCGGCCGGTCTCGGGCTGCTCCTGGCGATGACGCCGGCTGCGCAGCTCATGCCCGATGTGATTGCGGTCTATGGCACCCGGCTATGGCTGGCTGGTGGCCGATCTCCCTCTCATCGGGTACGGGGTCGTCACAGTGATCGGCTCCGCTCTGATCCTGGCCAGGTGTTGGGCCACCCGTGCCGGGGTCCGGTTTGTCCGGGCGTTGGTCGAGGTCTGACGCCTCAGGTACCGTTTTCGCGCGCCGATGTCGGCTCCTAGACCGACATGGGCGCGCGAGAATGGGGGTGGAATGACGACGA
>JARDZU010000021.1 GCA_029240695.1 Acidimicrobiia bacterium
CCATTCAGATCCGCTACCGCGCCAACCGAATACGAGTTCATGAATGGGCCGTCGGAGGTGACGATCACCGACTCTCCCAGGATATCTGTCTGCACGTCCCCGCCAACCGTCCGTCTCACAAAGGCGATCGAATAGTCGCCGTCCTCCGCCACTAGACCCTCGCTGACGTCCTCGGCGACGACCAAGACCTCGTTGACTCCGTCTCCCTCGAGATCGACCTGCACGATCTGTTTCATTGCAGGATCGGGGACATCGAGACCTCGCTCGGCCAGAAGCTCGGCGGCGAAAGCGGAGTACGTGCCGTCATCCTCGATCTGTTCGACCAGATGCGGCACGATCAACCACGGAGCCGTGATCCCCACTCCGACGGGCCCTGGCCAGTCACCGAGGACCTGCTCGTTCTCGAATACCACGCCCGGGTTGTTGAGCGGCTCGCACAAAGTCGTCGGGGCACCTGCGGCAACGATCGCCTCCAGCCCGATCATCGCAACTTGATAGTCCTCACCACCGGCGACGGGGAGTGCCGTGCCTGGATCGACCTGAACCCAGCTGGCGCCATCCCACCAACCCAGTGCGCCGAATCCTGCCGCGACCATCGGTGTCGCGGCCCAGTTGCCGGCAACGGCAACGGAACTCGTCGTCGTCGGGGAAGTCGTGATGGTGGTGGGGGCGACAGTCGTCGTTGTGGCTACCGAAATGCTGGTGGTGGTCCCGGAGGTGGTGGACGTGTTGTCGTTCAGGGTCGTCGTCGTCGTGCCGACGGACGTGGTGGTCGTCGAAGGGTCCGTATCATCGTCCCGGCCCACGAGGAAAATGACGGTCACCACGAGAACCACGAACAGACCCGTCAGGATCCAGCCGGTGCGGTTCATAGGGTCAAATTACCCGGAGGCGTTGTTCTGAAGGCCGTCAGCTCAACACCGGAGGCGGCCACCAGACGGGAAATCAGGTGAATCGGTAGACCGATCACCGTGAAGGGGCTCCCGACCACCTTGCCCACGAACAGCCCGCCAAGACCTTGAAGGGCATAGCCACCGGCCTTGTCCAAGGGCTCACCGGTGCCGACGTACCACGCGATCTCCTCCTCGGTCATGGGAAGCATGGTGACCTGTGCGACATCGACGACTGATTTGATCTGCGCCCCGCCCTCCCAGGCGCCGATGGCCAACCCGGTGAAGACCTCATGAACATCCCCCTCGATTCGTCGCAGCATCGTCCGCGCCTCCTCGGGATGACCGGGCTTGCCCATGATCCTCCCCTCGTGGACCACGATGGTGTCGGCCGCGAGCACGATCAGATCATCGCCGGCCACGGCGGCGGACTTGGATCGGGCCACCCTGTCCACATATGCGGCGGGCGCCTCGTCGGGATACCGGGTCTCGTCGACGTCGGGAGCGACCACGTCGAAGTCGAGACCGAGCCGCTCCAGCAGTTCCCGGCGGCGCGGTGACCCCGAGGCGAGCACGAGCCTCATGACACGATCCGACCCATTCGGATGACGGCAGCGGGGTCGGCCAGCACCCGCGGGTTCGAAACAGGGTCCTCCGAAAACAAGACGGCATTGGCCGGACTGCCGACGTCGAACCCGACCGGACGGCCGGTCGCCCTGAACCCCGACCAGGAGACGGCTTCGATCACGGCCGGGGCAGCCATGCCCAACTCCCAGAGACGGATCGCCTCCGACGCCACCTGATGGGTCCCGATGGCGAGATCGGTGCCGGTCAACACATGGACGCCGGCCTCGACGGCGGTTGCGAGCCTCGCCTTCACGTTCTCGACGCCCTCGAGCAGCAACCGCCCGCCCGACGACCTCTCACCGAGTTGTTTGATCGTTGCCTCCATTTGAAGGACGGTCGGCACCCAGCATCCTCCCCTAGCCCCGAGCATCTCCACGTCGTCGTCGGTCAGGAACAGCCCGTGCTCGATGGAATCGACTCCTGCCCGCACTGCCATAGACGGGACCTCCCGCGCCATGGTGTGGACCGCCACCCTGGCCTCCTGCTCTCTAGCGGCAGCCACCGCCTCCTTCAATTCCTCCTCAGCGAAGTTGGCAACCGGGCCGACGCCCTTCCTCGGCCAGTCTCCGATCAGCTTGATCCAGCCGGCACCCTCGCCCGCCGCGACTGCGGCCATGTTGCCGATATCGCCCGGAGCGACATTTCGGCCGAAGCCCTCCCAGAAACCACTCTCGACGGTGAGGACCACCCCTGCTGCCTCTATCTCGGGGCGCGCCGCTGCGGGGACTTTGTCGATCAAATGGACGACAGTGAGGTCACGCCATCCCTTGTCGAGGATCAACCCGACACCCGCTCCGAGTGCCATCTTGGCGAGGGCGGCGGCTCCGTCGAGGTCTCCCGGGCGGATTTCAACACCGCCCTGGGCTAGATGGGCATGCCCATCGACCAGCCCGGGCAAGGCCCAAAGACCGGAAGAGATGTCCTCCTCAGGCTCTCCCCAAGGCTCCACCCACCGGCCATCCCTGGTGTCACGTGTGACCGGTGCCCTACCTGTTGCACGAAGCGTGACTCGAAGATGCATCTTGCGCGACGGTAATGGCCGACCCGGACCGATAATGGAGCATGGCGAAGCGAGCCTCCATGAGCACTGTCGGCCAACCCCGAGCAATGAGCCGCACGCGCCTCGTCTCGTTCCTGCTCGCCTCGATCATGGTTCTTACGGCCTGTGATGTCGTCGAGAACGCCTCGACGCCGACTGCGCCCTCTTCGCCCACGACCCGGCAGGCCGACGAGGCACCCGTCAGCACTGCGGCTGCCGGACGTCCGATGCGCCTCGTCGGGTGCGACGCCGTCGAGCCCGAGGTGGAGATCGTTTGTGAGACCTACGACCTGATTCGTCGTCACTATGTCGACGAGATATCGGATGCCGAGCTGGCCGGGGCAGCAGCCCACGGCCTGGAATCTCTAGGCGGGGCAAGCTCCGGATCCGAGCTGGTCTGCGTCGCGCCGGCCACCCCCTTCCTCGAGACATGCGAGGCCGCGCTCACTCAAGCCGAGACCGGCGCCGAAGCCGCCGAAGCGATGGTCCATGGCATGGCAACCTTCGGTCTCGACCCACATTCTGTGTATCTCGACCCCGAGGCGGTGGACCTGCTCGAGGAGGAGCAGGCGGGCGAGATCCAGGGGATAGGTGCCCTCGTCACTGCCGAGGACTCGGTCAGCGGGGAAGATTGCAACATCATTTCGGACACCTGCATCATCAACATCGTCTCGACCGTCGATGGCACTCCCGCCGACACGGCCGGTCTCCAACCGGACGATTTGATCCTGGGCGTGGATGGCACCGACATCTCCGGTTGGACTGTGGACGAAGTCACGGCAACGGTGCGGGGCCCGGCGGGCTCGGATGTGGTACTGACCATCGAAAGAGATGGAGAAGTCTTCGACGTGACCATCACCCGCGCCTCGTTCATCGTCCAGGCAGTGGTAAGCGAGGTGGTCGGAGACACGGGTTATGTCGGGCTCAACGCATTCACAGACAACGCCGACGAGCTCTTCATGGAGCATGTTGAATCGCTGCTCGACCAGGGTGTCGAGTCCATCGTGCTCGACATGAGGAACAATCCCGGGGGACTCCTCGACACGGCAATCGAGGTCGCCTCGGCCTTCCTCCCCGACGGAGACGTCGTCGTCACCGAGGGCCCCGATTCATCGACTTCTTATCCCACCACCGGAAACCCAATCGTGCCCGAAGACATGGGAGTGATCGTCATCGTCAACGAGGGCAGCGCTTCCGCCTCCGAAGTCGTGTCGGCGGTGCTTCAGGAAAGGGACAGGGCAACCGTCGTCGGCGACAACACGTTTGGAAAGAACACGGTCCAGCAGAGATTTGCCCTATCGAACACCGGGGCGCTCAAGCTCACGATCGCCCGCTGGTTGACTCCCGAGGGCCACGATTTCGGGTCGGTGGGAGTCACCCCTGACGTGAAAGCGGACATCGAGGCCAACTTGCCAGTCGAGACCGTGGTCCAAGAGGCACTGGCCGCCTCGGTGACCCTGGGCGACAAAACGGACCCGGCGTAGACGCGATTAGAGACTGAGCGCTTGAAGCTCAGCCCACCGGGTAAGCGATCCCAGTGTTGGCGTGGCAGTCGTATCCGTGTGGGTTCTTGGCCAGGTACTGCTGGTGGTAGTCCTCGGCGTAGTAGTACTCGCCCAGAGGGGTGATCTCCGTGGTGATGTCATCGAAGCCCAACGGCGTCAACTCGGCCTGGTACTTGTCCCGGGACCACTTGGCAATCTCCAATTGCTCGTCGGTCGTCGTGTAGATGGCAGATCGATACTGCGATCCGATGTCGTTGCCCTGTTGCATCCCCTGGGTCGGGTCATGTGTCTCCCAGAACACCTTCAGGAGCTCCTCGTAGGAGACCTCCTCGGGTCGATAGGCAACGAGGACAACCTCCGAATGACCGGTACGGCCGGTGCACACCTCTTCGTAGGTCGGGTTGGGCGTGTATCCGCCCGCGTAACCAGCCGACGTGCTGTAGACGCCATCCATCTTCCAGAACCGCCGCTCTGCGCCCCAGAAGCAACCCATCCCGAACACCGCCGTCTCGGTCCCTTCCGGAAAAGGCCCCACGAGTGGGTTCCCGTTGACGAAATGTGCCGGGGGAACCTCCACGGCCGTGGAACGTCCGGGAAGAGCTGCCCCAGCATCCGGCATCTCGGTCTTCCTACGTCCAAACATCGCAACCTCCAATGTGGGCAGTCAGGCAATGACCGCTTCGAGCTCCATCTCGACCTTCCAACGGGGGTCGAGCAATCCGCTCACAACAACCATTGTGGAGGCCGGTCTGATTCCCGAGAACACTTCATGATGGGCCTCCCCCACCTGTTTCGCATCCGAGGCGTCGAGCAGATAGGTCCTGGTCCGAACCACGTCCTCTGCCCTCCCACCCGCCTCTCCGAGCGCGCTGAGCATGATCTCGAGGCACCGTCGGGCTTGGGCCAGCGGGTCAGGGTTCACCGAGCCGTCGGGCCAGATCGGGGCGGTGCCGGACACGACCACCCGATCTCCCACTCTCACGGCGCGGCTGAAGCCGATTGCAGCCTCGAACGGGCTCCCCGACTGCACATTCAGCCGTTCCATAGGCCGGGCACGCTAGCCCATGGCAAGGATCTGCACTTCTCGTGCCTCTGACCTTTCATTACGCTCCTCGGGTTCTAATACGTGTGCTGCGCTTCTTGACCATCCTCGCGCTCGTCTCGACCTTCGCCCTTGGCGTGGTCCCATACGACGACCATCCAGCGAGCGCTCAGACCGTCGACGAGTCAGAGCAGGAGGCGGAAGCAGCGGAGCGCCAGGCAGAGGTCGCCGCCGGGCTGGTCGACACGGCAGTCAGCCGGAGAGCCGAGATCGAGTCCGAGCTCGCCGTCAGCATCACCCGAATCAGCGATCTCTCCGCAGAATTGTCCGCCGTTTCGTCCGATCTCGACAGTCTGAAGGCTCAGATAGCCCACGGCGATGCCGAGCTCACCGGGATCGAGGCCGATATCGAGACTCATGCCGTCGATGCATACATGGACGCTCTAGTCGGCCCGGGGGTGAGCTTCGTCAACACCGCGAATGTCGAACAGGCGATGGTGACCGGGCAGGTGGTCGGCGATGTCGTCACCGCCGGAGCAGCCAGGGTCAACGAGCTCGTCGTGAGGAGGGACGCCCTGGAGCGTCTTCAAGTGGATTACCGGGAGCAACAGGAGCGGGTGGCAGCACTCAAGGCCGAGGTCGACGCAGAGATCGAGCACCTGGCCGCCCTCTATGACGAGGCCGACGCCGCGGTCGGCCGTGCAGTCAGGGAGGCGAGCGCCGCCGATGCCGCCCATCGAGATGCCCTCAGCGCAGTGGACGCCGCCCAGGCACGAGAGGAGGAGCGGCGACGTCAGGAAGAGAGGGCCCCCACAACCACCCAACCACCCCCGCCCGAAGAGGAAGAGGAGGCGCCGGCTACAACCACGCCCCCGCCCGAGACGCCCGATACCACCGATGGAAGCGGAGGGGGCGGTGGCGGCGGAAGTGATTGGGACTTCCCACCCGCCGTCGAACGGTGGAGGTCTCTAGTTCAGGCGTACTTTCCTTCCAGCCGCGTCGACGAGGCACTTGCCGTCCTGCAATGTGAGAGCCTCGGAGACGCCGATGCCTACAACCCGTACTCGGGTGCGTCGGGCCTGTATCAGTTCCTCCCGTCGACCTGGGCCTCGGCGTCTCCCAATGCCGGCTTCTCCGGAGCCAGCGCCTTCGACGCCGAAGCGAACATCGGGACCGCCGCCTGGCTGGCCAACCGCTATCAGGAGCTAGGCCAGGGATTCTGGGGACCGTGGTCCTGCCGGAGGGTCCTGGGTTGAGCGCGGGTTTCGGTGCGATGGATGAAGGGTGGTACTACTGCCTCGACCACCGCACCGTTGAACCTGCCGACGGGTGTCGTGCCGCGGTCCGGATCGGTCCTTTCGCCACCCGAGAAGAGGCCGCCAACGCGTTGGAGACCGTCGCCCGCCGCAACGAGGAATGGGACAACGACCCCGAGTGGTCGGAGGACTGATCCGGGTGCCTGACGCACCCGGAATCGGCAATACCAGGAAGCCCTCTTAGAATCTCGCCGCTCGATGCAAACCGCCAAGCCCGACTCACGGCAGCAGATCCTGTTCATGTCGTTGGCGCTGGCCGCAACCCTGCCCGGGATCTATCTCCGCATCACCGGCATCCATCCCGAACCGATACTGGCCGCGATCCTCTACGGAATGGCCATCGTCGGCGCCGCCTTCATCCTCTCCTGGGCCGCCGAGGTGATTCAGATGGACATCGCCGCCGGGCTCGCCTTGGCGCTGCTCGCCCTGATCGCCATCCTCCCCGAATACGCCGTCGACTTCGTGTTCACCGCCAAAGCCGGCCAGGAGTTCGCCGAAACGGGGGCAGCGACCCAGTACGGCCCTCTCGCGTTGGCCAACATGACTGGAGGGAATCAGCTCCTGATCGGGCTGGGCTGGCCAATGGTGATCCTGATCGGCACCTGGCGGGTGAAGAAGGCCCGGGTGGCCCCATCGGAAGCGGAGGGGACCACCCCGACCGAGATCAACCTCTCCCGATCCCAATCGGTGGACATCGCCTATTTGACCATCGCCTCGGTCTACGGGCTGACCCTCTTCCTCAAGGACGAACTGTCCCTTTTCGACGCAGCGGTGTTGGTGACGATCTACGTCCTCTACCTGAGACGCTTGTCCGGAGCACCTACCCACGAGCCCCATTTGGTCGGGCCTTCCGCCTACATCGGGTCGTTGCCCAAAAGGACCCGACGGATCATCAACTACGCCATGTTCGTCGTCGCCGCCGGTGTGATCCTGCTCTGCGCCGAGGCGTTCGCCGAGTCGATCATCGAGCTGGGCGAGGCGATCGGGGTCAGCGAATTTCTCCTCGTCAAATGGATCGCACCCACTGCCTCCGAGGCGCCCGAGTTGTTGGTGGCCACCTTGTTCGCCTGGAGGCTCGCCTCCCGGACTGGCTTGGGAGCCCTCATCTCCTCCAAAGTCAACCAATGGACTCTGCTCGTCGGGTCGCTCCCCATCGTTTTCTCGATCTTCGCCGGCGTCTTCCACGGGTTGCCGCTCGACACACAGCAACGGGTCGAGCTTTTCGTCACCGCGGCGCAGTCGGTCTTCGCCGTGGCCATCGTGGCCAGCCGGTCGGTCAGTCGGAAAGAGGCCTGGGTCATGCTCGGTCTCTTCGTCGCCCAGATCGGTGAATCTCTCCTGGCGGAGCTGGGCCATCTGAATGAACAGCAATCGGCCCAGGCCCGGATCGGGGTGGGCGTCGTTTTCCTCGTCGCCGCCGCCTGGGTATTGCGCCGCGACTTCCGGGCATGTGTCGTCAACGTGCGGGACGGGCTGCGGACGCCGTGGAGCGAGCTCGCCGCCGAAGAGCACGTCTAGATCTCTACGAACCCCTTCAATTCGGTCGGGTCGGAGACGTATCTTCGGATGGACGACCAAAGGAGCTGTCTTGGCCTCCAAGCATTTCACCCCCGCCCTGTTCGCCTTCCTGCGCGAGCTGGAAGCAAACAACGAGAAGTTCTGGTGGGATGCGAACAAGGATCGCTATGCCGCGGTGGTGCGGGACCCGGCCCTCGACTTCATAACCGACTTCGGTGGGCGCCTGCAGAAGCTCTCGCCCCACTTCGTGGCCGACGCGAGGACGACTGGCGGGTCTCTGATGAGGCCATATCGCGACACGCGATTCTCCAACGACAAGACCCCCTATAAGACCAACGTCGGCATCCAGTTCCGACACGAGGCGGGCAAGGACATCCACGCTCCTGGCTACTACTTGCACCTGGAGGCGGGCGCCTGCTTCGCCGGAGTCGGGCTGTGGCATCCCGAAACCGAGGTTGCTCGCACCCTCCGCCAGGCGATCAACGACGGACCCGCCGGGTGGGCAGCCGCGACCAAGCGCGAAGAGTTCACCAAGACCTGGTCGCTCGACCAGGACGAAGACGAGATGCTGAAGAGAGTCCCGCCCGGGCTCGATCCGAACCATCCCTACGTCGACGACCTGCGAATGAAATCCTTCATCGCCGGGGCCAATCTGACCCAGAAACAGGTCACCAGCGCCGGTTTCGACGAGGAGTTGGCCACGATGTTCTCCAGGGCAAGTCGATTCACCGGCCTCCTTTGCGACGCACTCGGGCTGCCCTTCTAGGATTGCGGAGCCGGGTGAAGCGCCTAGCTTGGACAATGGTTGCTGGGGGACGAAGAAGATGACGACATTCCCGGGCGTCGCGACGCTCAAGGAAGACAACGTGCCGGTCATGGTGGGACTGGACGACGAGAAAATCACGCTCGTATCGGGGGAGGTGTCGATCGGCGAGTGGCTGGCCGGCCATTATGAGGTAATCGACCTCGGTGCGGGCGAATTCGTGATCGAAGCCGAGGACGACTCGATTCCGTTCGTCCCCGACGATCCGAGCAGCTTCGCCCTGGGGATACACCGTGACACCGAGACACCGGTAGCGGCAGCGGCAGATCGCTCGCCCGGAGCGATGGAGGTAAAGGAGGGGCCACCGCCGAAGCCGGCCACCGTGGCCGCCTTCTGGGTGCTCGCCGCGATCACCGCGGCCCTCGGCATCTGGGCAACGCTTTCGCTGCTTTGATTGCCGGCTAGCTCGGCAGCTCCATCCAACCGCCGACACGGTCGAGGAGATATTCGCTCACCTCGTGTGACCGATCGAGCACATCGCAGAGCTGGTCGCGGCCCATGAGCACATCGACGAGGCTGACCGAGGCCCGACCGGTCAATGTCAACCTGCGCTCGGGCGCATCGGTGACCGCCCCATAGGAGTCGATGGCGGACACCTCGACGGGGAGTGTGACACCGGCCAGACCGGCGAGGTCGGTGGCGAGAACGAGGAGATCCGGCGGGCTGTGCAATGGTGGGACGGCCCAATTGAAGAAGAGATCGAGGTGATAGACATTCTCGGGCTCCTCGAAGTCGGCGTCCATCTCGTCGAGAGCTTCACGGAGGGACAGGATCACCTTGGGGTCGACATCGAGCGCCACATGGAGGTCGATCGGCCCCCCACACCCCGCTTCAGGATGGAGATCGACTTCCCAAGACTGGCGCAACGAGTAGGTCTCGACGAAATGGCGCTCGTCATGGACATGGAAACCGTGCTCTGTCGCATGCTCTTTTAGATCGGTGACGAACCCGGCGATGTCAACTGACATTGAGCGTGAGGTTATTGGAGTCCGAGTTCAATTCACAGGGGTCAACGACGGCTGCGGCGCCACCCGGCGATCAGCCCCGCCACAAACGCCAGGAATGCTGCTTGGGGGATACCGGCCGGTGGCTCCGCCACCACCACCTGAGGGTCGGAATAGAGAGGTCGGCTGACTGCTGGCGTCTCCCTGGCGGCGAGCCGATCGGAATAGGCCTTGGTCACCTCTGCCCCGTACAGGAACACCATGGCCAGAAAGTAGGCCAGAAAGAGGATCACCACGAAGGAGCCGGCAAAGCCGAGCGCCGTGGTCGCCCCGGCGATCTCGAAGTAGATCCCAACCCCATAGGCGGCGAGGAGGAAGACCACCGCGGTGAAGGCACCCCCCACCCAGGCGGGACGCCAGGGGACCGCCGCCACGGTCATCGTCTTGAAGATCAGGGCGAAGACCAACGGAAGCAAGATCAGCGATGCCAGCGGGGTCAGGACAGTGATCAACTCGTCCATGGCGTCGAATGAGCCGGGGAGCAGGCCGCTCACGAATCCCCAAAGCGCATTGATCAGCCACGTGGCGACCAGGAGGAAGCCGAGGCCGAGGACCCATAGAAACCCGATGCCTCGAAGCCGGACCATGGCCACGATCCCGGTCACCTCTTTGTGGGGCACATCGAAGATGTCGTTGAGATCGCGTTGCATCTCCAGAAAGAGGCTGGAGGCAGTCCAAATGAGGAGGATTCCGCCGATCAGATAGGCGGTTGATGTCGAGCCGAGGGCCGATGTCAGAATGTCGTTCACGATCCGGGCAACCTCCGGACCCACCACCGAGTCGATGCCCTCGACGATCTCCTGTTGAGCCTCCACCCTGCTGCCCAGGAAACTTCCGAGAACGGCGACCGCGATCATCAGCAGGGGGGCGAGGGCGAAAACTGTGCGGTACGCAATTGCCGCCGCCATGCGAGAAGCCCTATCGGCGCCGTACTTCTGGGCGGCATCGGCCAGGATCTCGGCAGGCCCCTGTGCCCACGATGGGAGACGTTCGATGTACTTCTCCATCTCGGGGTGCAGGCTATCGCTGCTTACACTCGCCCCCCGTGAGTCATCCCTTCGAGCCACCCATCGAGACGATGGAGGCCAAGACTTCAGAGCAGTGGCCAAAGGGGGATTATCTCTATGAGCCGAAATGGGACGGCTTTCGCTCCATCTCGTGGTCGAAGCCGGAGAACCGGATCGACTCCCGGAACCAGCGTCCTCTGCTCCGCTATTTCCCCGAGCTGACTCCGGCTCTCGATCAGTTGCCCGCCGGAACCGTCGTCGACGGCGAGATCGTTGTCGTGGTCGACGGGGCAACCGATTTCGACACGCTCCAGCAGAGAATCCACCCCGCTGTGTCCCGGATCACAATGCTCTCCGAACAGACTCCAGCCGAACTGATCGCCTTCGACCTCCTCGCCGACCGGGGCAATGACCTCCGGGAGCGTCCATTCAGCGAGCGAAGACATCGCCTCGTGGAGCTAGCCGGAAAGCTCGCCGACCCCTGGCACCTCACCCCCCAAACCGACTCGGAGGACGTGGCTCGAGGCTGGTTCGATGAGTTCGAGTCCGCCGGGTGCGACGGCATCGTGGCCAAGGTCCCCGATCTCGCCTATCAGCACGGTAAGAGGGCGATGATCAAGATCAAGCACCGACGAACCATTGATTGCGTCGTGGGTGGATTTCGTGAGCACAAGGACGGGGGGAAGATCGGATCCCTCCTCCTCGGTCTCTACGACGAGCGGGCTGAGCTGCATTTCATCGGTCACTGCTCGGGGTTTGGGGACGTCGACAGGGTCGAGATCTTCAATCGGTTCAAGGAGCTCGTTGTCGATGGCAGCTTTGGCGAGGCGGCAAGGGCTCCCGGCGCGCAGAGCCGCTGGTCGGCCGGAAAGACCCTCGATTGGACCCCGGTGGAGGCCGGAGTGGTGGTCGAGGTCAGCTACGACCAACTGGAAGGTGAGCGCTTCAGGCATGCCACCCGTTTTCATCGCTGGCGCCCCGACAAGGACCCGCTCCAATGCACCATGGAGCAACTCGAGCGCCCGGAAGGCCCCGGGTTCCGCCAGGTGGTGCAGTGAAGGACCTGCTGGGGGGAAACTCAGGGTTGTCCCTGATTGATGGGCGATGCGGCCCAGGGTCCAATGACGTCGTGCAGGTCATCCCCCCTCCCGCCCTAAGGGAGGAAACATGAGCGCGATTCTCGAAGTCGACGACCTCACCCACGACTACGGCGAAGTTCTCGCCCTGAGCGGGCTCACACTCGAGGTGCCTCCGGGCGTGACCGGGCTGGTAGGAGCGAATGGGGCTGGCAAGACCACGATGCTCCGGCTCATGCTCGGGCTTCTCCACCCCACCGCGGGTTCGATGCAGGTTCTGGGGCACGACCCGCAACGCGAGCCTCTGGTGGTGCGATCGAGGATCGGCTACATGCCCGAGGGCGAATGCCTGCCCAAAGACCAGACCGCGGCCGATTTCGTCTCCTACGCCGCCCAGCTCGCCGGCATCCCCTCACATGAGGCCAAGCGCCGATCGTCGGAGACCCTTTTCCTGGTCGGCCTCGAAGAGGAGCGCTTCCGTTTCCTCGGCGATTTCTCCACCGGCATGCAGCAAAGGGTCAAGCTGGCCCAGGCCATCGTTCATGATCCAGACCTGCTTCTCCTCGACGAGCCCGCCTCGGGGCTCGATCCCGAAGGGCGCACCCAGATGCTGGACTTGATCAAGAGGCTTTCCGACTTCGATGTCAACGTCATCGTGTCGTCGCACGTCCTGACCGACATCGAGCAGACCTGCGACTGGGTGGTCATGCTCGATGCAGGGAATCTCCTCCGGTCCGGCCCTCTCCAGGGTTTCGAGAAGCTAGGCACGGTCCTGGTCGAGGTGCTCGAGCACCCTGACTCGGTGGCGGCTGCGATCGAGGAGAAAGGTTTCGACGTGGTGGTCGATGGCCTCCGCCTGGTCGTTGGTCCAGGCGATGAGAGCATCGAGCCGATAGTGATCGCCGCGGCCGCGAACACCGGCTCCGGGTTGGTGCGGATGATCCGAGGATCGGCTTCGCTCGAGGACCTGTTCCTCAACCGGGAGACCGTCTGATGACCGACCAGGTCATCTACGACCGCGGTTATCGCTCCTACGACGGGCCCCGTCTTGGCCCCAAGGGAGCCAGAAGGGCGGTCTACAAGGATGGAGTGCGCCGTGTCCTCGGCCTGGGACGCAAGGCGCGGCTGAAGATCTTCCCCTGGTCGCTCATCGTCATCGCCGTCGTTGCCGCCGCCGTGTTCGTCGGCGTCCACTGGGCGATAGGCAACATCGAAGAAAGCATGCGCCAGGAGATCCCGACGTACGGCGGTCTCTTCGACTTCTACTCCGGCATCTCTTTGCTTTTCATCGCACTGGCCGGCCCGCAGCTGCTAATTCCCGACCGCACCAGAGGAGTCCTTTCGGTGTATTTCTCCCGACCCCTCACCGTCGACGGCTACCTCACCTCCAAGGTCGGTGCGTTCGCCACCGTGGTTGCGGCCATCTACATCGTCCCACAAGCGGTCCTGCATCTCGGTCTCGGCCTCATCGCCGAGGAGGGCTTTCTCTCCTATCTGGGCAACAACCTCGACATCCTGTGGAAGGTCCCTGTCACCATTCTCGCCTTCGTCCTGGTCCATGGGGCAGTGGTCTTCGCTCTGTCCGCGGTCATCGATCGGACCGGCATCGCCGCCGCCGCATTCCTCGGGACCCTGTTTGCCGGTGCTGCGGTGGCGGGGAGGGTGGCTGAAGCCGGCTTCCCCGGTGCGAGCTACTTTTCATTGCTGGCGATCGACCACCACCCCAGGATCATCAGGGACTATTTCTTCGGGGACACCGTCGAGTACGCACCCGAGGCGGCCGGGTTCGAGGTGTGGGTCTCCGTCGTCGTGATCGTCGGGCTGGTGGCCCTGGCCGCATGGTTCGTCCGCTTTCGGTACCGGAGGCTGGCGTGACCGACACCATCGTCGTAACAAACCTGTCCAAGTGGTTCGGTCTCAAGGTCGCCGTGAGCGAGCTCAGCATCGGCTTCCGCCCGGGTGTGACCGGTCTCCTCGGTCCCAACGGCGCCGGCAAGACCACTCTCCTCCGCGTCATGTCCGGCCTGCAAAGGCCATCTCAAGGGGAGGTGAAGATCCTGGGTGTCGACCCCCGTCAGGACACCGAGATCTACCGCAAGATCTCCCTCGTGCCCGAGGACGAGTCGGTGTACGACCGGCTGACCGGGCGAGAGTTCGTCGCGCTGGCCGCTCGTTTGGCAAAGATCGATCATCCGCTAGAACGGGCGGAGACCGTCCTCGACACAGTTGGCCTCACCGATGCCGCCGATCGGGCCCTGGGCGGCTTCTCCAAGGGGATGCGGCAGCGTGCCAAGGTGGCGGCGGCCCTCGTCTCGGACCCGGAGATCCTTCTTCTCGACGAGCCCCTCAATGGAGCCGACCCGGTGCAGCGGGCGCAACTTATCGCCCTCTTCAAGCGGCTCGGAGCCGAGGGAAAGACGCTGCTGGTGTCGTCACACGTATTGGCCGAGGTGGAGCGGGTGTCCGACCGTGTTGTGGCCATGGTGGACGGGCGTCTCGCCGCAGTCGGCGACGTGGCCACGATCCGGGCCGCGATGACCGACAAACCTCGCCGGATCTATGTCGACACCACAGACCCGCGCAAGCTGGCTGCGGCGTTGATCGCCGGATCCGACGTCCTCGGGGTCCAGGTGGACGGCGGGACGGTCCACGTCGAGACCAGGGACGCCGGCGACCTCGCCCGCCGTCTGCCCGCCATCGCCATCGATCATTCGATCGCCATCAGCAAGGTGGAGCCGGTCGATGAGTCGTTGGAATCGGTGTTCCGCTATCTGGTCGAGGGTCGTTAGTGGTCTCTCGCCCAAATACTTGTGGCGTCTCTCCGGCCCTCGACGCCCCTGGCTGCGTCGAAGTGCTCGCCGCAGCTCCCCGGCTGCGACTGCGCGCTTCTCCTGGCCAGATGACGTCGATGACTCGGAGACACGCGCACACTATTTGCGCGAGAGACCACTCGTGACCCTGGCCCTTCATCTCTACCGACGGATCATGCGCCGGGGACGGGTAATCGGCCTGCTCGCGCTCGCCGCGGTCCCGGGCCTCGTGTTTTGGCTCTCCGCCTTCGACGCGCCCGAGAGCGACCTCACCACCCTCTACACGGACGTCCTGGCGTCGGTCGGATACACCTTCGCCATCGCCGCTCTCATCCTGACCACCGCCACGCTGCGCGACGAGCGCGACAGCGGCACGTTGCCCTACATCTACATGCGACCCATCGCCAGGACGAACATGGCGGCACAATCGATCGCGTCCGGAACGGGAGCTGCCCTCGTCATCGGGGTCGGGGGCTGGATTGCCTCCGCCGTAGCCCTCCTTGCGGTCGGGGGGGATATGGAGGCGGCGATTCCTTCGCTGTCCCTGTTCGTGGCGGCCGGCATCGGCTACGCAGCCATATTCGTCCCGCTCGGGTACCTGGTACCCCGCGCCCTGCTCTTCGGTCTGGGCTACATCCTCGTCGTTGAGACGATCCTCGCCTTCGCCGTAGAGGGCCTGGCCCAGATCTCGATCTGGAGGATCTCCCTCTCCATCTATGCCGGGCTCGAAGACGGCTTCGGCGAAGTGGCGACCCAGGCGATGACACCGGTCACACCGGGAGTGTGGGGTGGAGTGGCCAAGCTGGCCGGCGTCCTCGTCATCGGGCTCGTCGTCCTCACCTGGGCCCTCCGGAAACGGGACGCCCTGTAGGGCATCCCCCCTCCTCGCCTTCGCCGGTACTCCCCTTCGGCGGGACAAATGGCCCGCTCAGTAATCCTCCGACGGGCGACGCTGTTTGGAGGGCTGGACCCGGGGTGGCTCGTCGGGCATCTTCGGATAATGCGGTGGCCATGGGGCGTCGCCAAGACCGTTCTCCTGATCTCGGGCCACCCATTCCATCAATGTGTCGATTCGCCCCGGTGACTCGTCGATGCCTGCAGTGAGGTCGCCCACCGCTTCATATCTGTCGGCAAAGGATCCCAAGGGGAAGTCCTCGATGGCGACCTCCGCCAGCTCATCCCACGTGATCGGGGTCGAGACGTAGCCGGTCGGCCGCACCCCGTAGGCCGAGCACACCGACTTGTCCCTGGCGTTTTGGTTGTAGTCGATAAAGACGCCGTTCCGCTCCTCTTTCCACCACTTGGTGGTGACCAGACCATCCATCCGCCGCTCCAGCTCACGGCCCGCCGCCAACACGGCCCGTCGGGTCTGGAAGAAATCCCACAGCGGCTCGATGCGGACGTAGACATGGATGCCGCGGCTACCCGATGTCTTGGGCCAACCCACCAAATCCACCTCCTCGAGAAGATTTTTCATTCCGGCCGCCGCCTCCTTCACCTTCTCGAAGTCGAACCCCGGGGTTGGATCGAAGTCGAAGCGGAGCTCGTCGGGATGATCGATGTCCTCCGCCCGGACCGGCCAGGGGTGAAAATCGAGACAGCCGAGTTGAGCCAGCCGAACAACATCGGCCGGGTTCCGGGGGACATTCATTATCCCCGGCCGTTGTGAGGGAAACCTGATCTGCACGGTTTCGAACGGCGTGTTCTTGGCGGCACGCTTGTGATAGATCGGGTCCTCGTCCACGGTCCCCAGGAACCGCTTCAACATCGTGGGCCGACCGAAAACTCCCCGAATCGCCCCCTCGGAAACGTTGGCAAAGTGGTTGGCAACGTCGAGCTTGGTCCACCCCTGCTCGGGGAAGATGATCCGTCCCGGGCTGGAGATCCTTATCTCCTCACCTCCGACGCTGACACTGGTCTCGTCACCCATCGGTTTCCTAGTCTTGTGGATCATCCCGAGAAGGGCGAAGGATGGAGCTGGTCGAGCAGGTGAGAGAGGCGGTGATCGGAAAAGACACCGCCGTGATGACCCCGTTCGGGCTGCGCCGGGTCACCTATGCCGACTACACCGCCTCGGGCCGATCGCTGGCAATGATCGAGGATTTCATACGCGCCCAGGTCCTCCCTCTCTACGCAAACACTCACACCGAAACCTCTGGCACCGGGCTGCAGACGACCAGGTTCAGGGAGGAGGCGAGAGAGGTCGTTCGCCGGGCGGTCGGGGCCAGCCACGACGAGCACGCAGTGATATTCGCCGGGAGCGGCTCCACCGGCGCTGTTGACCGATTGGTGGGGCTTCTCGGCATCCGGATACCGAGGGGGCTCAGCGAGACCTACGGGCTCGAGGACCGGGTCCCGGATGACGAGCGCCCCGTGGTGTTCGTCGGGCCCTATGAGCATCACTCCAATGAGCTTCCTTGGCGAGAGTCGATCGCCGATGTGATCGAGATCAAAGAGGATGCCGACGGCCACATCGACCTCGTCGAGCTGGAATCGAGGTTGGTCGAGCACGCGCGTCGTCCCCTGCTCATCGGCTCCTTCTCCGCCGCATCCAATGTGACCGGGATCATCTCGGACACCTCGGCGATATCCCGATTACTCCATGCCCACGGCGCTCTATCTTTTTGGGATTTCGCAGCATCGGCGCCATACGTGGAAATCGAGATGGGCTCGTCGGCCGCCGCCGATGGCGCCTACAAGGACGCCATTTTCCTGTCACCTCATAAGTTGATCGGCGGCCCGGGGACGCCCGGCGTCCTGGTGGTCCGTCGGGACCTTCTCCGCAACGTGGTGCCGGTGGTGCCGGGCGGGGGGACCGTTGTCTACGTGACGGCCGATCACCACAGCTACATCAGCGATCCGGAGCACCGCGAGGAGGGAGGCACCCCGGCGATCATCGAGTCGATCAGGGCTGGCCTCGCCTTCCGCCTGAAGGAGACCGTCGGGGTAACCACGATTCGAGCGCTGGAACATGACTTCATCAGGCGCGCCATCGATTCGTGGTCCCGCAATCCGAACATCGAGATCCTGGGGAACCCGGATGCCGAGCGTCTGTCGATCGTGAGCTTCGTGATCCGCCACGGCGACCGGACCCTGCACCACAACTTCGTTGTCGCGCTGCTCAACGATCTCTTTGGCATCCAGGCCCGTGGCGGGTGCTCCTGCGCCGGGCCTTACGGTCACCGTTTGCTCGGCATCGATCTACAGACCAGCTCCCGAATCGAGGAGGCAGTCGCCACCGGATGCGAGGTGATCAAGCCGGGGTGGGTCCGGGTCAACTTCAACTACTTCATCGCCGAAGAGGAGTTCGCCTATCTCATCGAGGCGGTTCATCTCGTAGCCGACCAGGGATGGCGACTCCTACCCCTGTACACGTACGAGCCCGACACTGCTCTGTGGCGTCATCGCGACGGACTCCCCAGGCCCCCGACCTCTCTCAGCGACCTCGACTTCTCCGGTGGAGGCCTCGAGCCCCCGATGACTGCGCCAATCGGTGCACTGGGCGAATACCTGGCCGAGGCGAAGCGGATCCTCGCCGAAGAGCCCGAGTCCGGTGGGGCATCGCCCGATCTGGGCTCCGCCGGTGAGCGTCTGCGATGGTTCCCCAACCCAGCGGAGATCGAACGATGACGGATCCTGTCGAAAAGCCCGATGCAGCCGACCTCCTGGAGTGGCATCGCACCTTTGCCCCGCTGGCCTTCAATGAGGCGTGGGCTCTTCTCGATATCGCTGATCCCACACGTGAACAGGAAGAAGAGATGCTGGCCGCGACCTTTGCTCAGCGCTATCACTGGTACGAGGTCGGGACGCCTCGCCACCAGGCGATTTCCGATTGGCAGATCTCGCGCGTGGCCGCAGTCCTTGGATACGCCGATCTCGCACTGCGCTTCGGCGAACGCTCATTGGCCGTTTGCATCGACAACGGCCTCGACCCGTTCGTCACGGGGTTCGCACACGAGGCAATCGCCCGAGCCGCCGCCGATGTCGACGACATCGACATGTTTACCGAGCACTTGGAGGCGGCCAAGGAGAAGTTGCTCGAGATCGAGGACCCCGGGGACCGGGATCTTCTGGAAGCCGATCTGACCGAGATGTCGGAGAGATAGGTTCTGCGTTTAGGTTCTAGGTATGAGGTCTTGGGTATAGGAGGAGAATCCAGATGACCATCGACGTCGCGAGGTGGGCAGAGAGTTATGCACGAGCCTGGGTGGAGATGGACGCGGAGGCAGCCTCCGATCTCTTCGCCGAGGACGCTACTTATCGCTCATTCATCTTCGACGAGCCTCACGTCGGGCGGGACGGAGTCAGGGCGTACTGGAGCGAAGTGACCGCCACCCAGGCCGAGGTCCACGTGACGATGGGACGGCCGATCGTCGACGGCCCCCGAGCCGCGGTCGAGTTCTGGACCAACATGGAGAATTCGGGAGAGGAGGTGACCCTGGTCGGATGTCTTCTCCTCACCTTTGATGACGAGGGGCGTTGCCGGAGCCTCGATGAGTATTACGAGTTTGCCCAGGGCTTCCTCGAACCGCCGGCCGATTGGGGCGCGCTCTAGCGGGAACATGTGGTGAGCACGCCAATCGAGGGCTATGCGGTCATAGGCGATACAGAGACTGCTGCGCTGGTTGCCAGCGACGGATCAATCGACTGGCTCTGTCTCCCCCGCTTCGACTCGGGTGCCTGCCTCGGCGCGTTGCTCGGGAGTGAGGAAAACGGTCGATGGCGGATCTCCCCGGCGGGTGGCGCGAAGCGGGTAACGCGGAACTACCGCCCCGGGACGCTGATCCTGGAAACCGAGATGGAGGCCGACGGGGGGAGGGTCCGGCTCATCGACTTGATGCCGGTCCGGGGCCGCGACGGTGGCAACAACGCAGATGTGGTCCGCATCGTGGAAGGTGTTTCGGGTCGTGTGAAGATGCGGATGGACCTGACCATCCGCTTCGACTACGGCCATCTCGTGCCCTGGGTCACCCGGTCGGGTGGAAGTTTGGCTGCCGTCGGCGGCCCGGACGCACTCACCCTGGCGACGCCTGTCGAAACCCATGGCGAGAACCTGAGCACGGTGGCGGAGTTCGCGGTTTCGGAGGGCGATCGAGTCCCGTTCGTGCTCACCTGGCACCCGTCGCACCGACCCCCACCGCCGGATGTCGACGCCGAGGGTGCGCTGGAGGACACCGAGAAATGGTGGCGAGAGTGGACCGACGCGAACACCTACGACGGGGAGTGGGAGGAGGCAGTCGATCGGTCACTCATCACCCTCAAGGCCCTCACGTATGCCCCTACCGGTGGGATTGTCGCCGCTCCAACCACCTCCCTCCCCGAGCACATCGGCGGGGTGCGCAACTGGGACTACCGGTTCGTCTGGGTGCGTGACGCAACTTTCACCTTGCAAACACTGATGATGGCCGGGCACCAACGTGAGGCCCTCGCCTGGAGGGACTGGCTGCTCCGGGCGGTAGCCGGCGACCCGGAGGACCTCCAGATCATGTACGGGGTGGCCGGCGAGCGCCGCATGCCGGAGCTGGAGCTGGATTGGCTCGCCGGGTATCAAGGCTCCCGACCGGTTCGCACCGGCAACGCCGCGCACCAGCAGATCCAGGTCGATGTATACGGGGAGCTGATGGATGCGATTTACATGGCTCGGCGGATGGGGATGGACCACGAGGAGACCATCTGGGACCTGCAGCAGTTGCTTCTCGAGCACTTGGAGGGCAAATGGTCCGAGCCCGATTACGGGCTCTGGGAGGTGCGGGGCGACCCGAGGCACTTCACCCATTCCCGGCTCATGGCCTGGGTCGCATTCGACCGGGCCATCAAGTGTGTCGAGCAATGGACCTTCGATGGGCCGGTGGATCGCTGGCGTGAGCGCCGTCAGGACATAAGAGCGGAGATCGAGCAGCGCGGCTTTGACCCTGACCACAACACGTTCACGCAGTCATACGGGTCGACCGCTCTGGACGCTTCTCTCCTCCTGATACCTCAGGTCGGGTTTCTCCCTCCGACTGACGGGCGTGTCCTGGGCACGATCGACGCCATTCAGCGCGAGCTCTCGATAGACGACACCCTGATTCGCCGTTATGACACGGACGAGGCGGACGACGGGCTGCCGGGGGGCGAGGGGGCCTTTCTCCTCTGCTCGTTCTGGATGGTTGATGCGCTCGCGATGGCCGGGAATCACCACGAGGCTCGTCGAAGGTTCGAGCATCTGCTCGGCCTCCGGAACGACGTCGGCCTGCTCTCCGAGCAATACGACCCGATGTCGCAGAGGATGCTGGGCAATTTCCCGCAGGCATACAGCCACCTCGGGTTGATCGACTCCGCCTACAACCTGCGGGCGGAAGGCAAGGGCGGCCCTGCTCAGGACCGGGCTTCCGATTCGTGAAGGCGATCACCGTTGTCCCGGGGGATCCGGAATCACTTCAGCTCGATGAGGTGGCCGACCCGGAGCCTGGAGAGGGTGAGGTTCTGCTGGAGATGATTGTGGCCGGGATCTGCGGCACCGACCACGAGATTCTGGAGGGAGACATTGGCTACCCCCCATCAGGGCGCGACCGGTTGGTGTTGGGTCATGAAGCTCTCGGCCGAGTGTTAGCCGCCCCGCCGGGCAGCGACTTCGCCCCGGGCGATCTGGTGGCGCCGATCGTGCGCCGTCCCGACCCGGTCCCGTGCCCCAACTGCGCTGCCGGTGAATGGGACATGTGCCGCAACGGCCGT
>JARDZU010000150.1 GCA_029240695.1 Acidimicrobiia bacterium
CCCCTCGGTAACCTTCGAACATGTCCACCGATCCATTCGGGTCCCGCGCCACGCTCGAAACTCCGCTCGGGTCCCGGGAGATAGCCCGTCTCGACGCGGTCGAAGGGGCGGAGAACCTCCCGTATTCGATAAAGGTCATCCTGGAGTCGGCCCTGCGTCATCTAGACGGAATCTCTGTCACCGCAGCCGACGTCACCACCATCGCCGCCTATGACGCCACCCGCGTCGGAGGCGCAGAGATCCCGTTCGTGCCCGGGAGAGTTGTGCTCCAGGACTTCACCGGTGTCCCCACGGTGGTCGATCTCGCTGCGATGCGGTCCGCCATTGTCTCGATGACCGGTGATGAGGGCTCGGCGCAGAGGGTGAATCCTTTGATCCCGGTCGACCTGGTGGTCGACCATTCGGTCCAGGTCGACGCCTTCGCCAGTCCGGATGCCCTGACGATCAACTCTCGCAAGGAGTTCGAGCGCAACCAGGAGCGTTACGAATTCCTCAAGTGGGGCCAGTCCGCCTTCGCCAACTTCAGGGTGGTCCCACCCGCCACCGGGATCGTCCATCAGGTGAACCTGGAGTATCTGGCCAAGGTGGTCTGGGACGACGGGCAATGGCTCTACCCGGACAGCCTGGTCGGGACCGACAGCCACACAACGATGATCAATGGCCTCGGCGTCGTGGGCTGGGGAGTCGGAGGCATCGAGGCTGAGGCCGCGATGGTGGGCCAGCCGATCCACATGCTCCTCCCGGAAGTGGTCGGATTCAGGCTCACAGGCCGGCTCGCCGAGGGGGCAACCGCCACCGATCTGGTCCTGAGAGTCACCGAGATGCTCCGCGAGCACGGTGTCGTCGACAAGTTCGTCGAGTTCCACGGCCCTGGCCTGACCGACATGCCGGTGGCCAACCGGGCGACCATCGCCAACATGGCGCCTGAGTACGGCGCCACCGTCGGATTCTTCCCCGTAGACGAACGGACTCTCGAATACCTCCGTCTCACCGGTCGGGACGACAAGCTGATCGACACCGTCGAGCAATACTGCAAGACCCAGGGCATGTGGCGAGACGACAGCCGGGCGATCACCTATTCATCTTCTCTCGAGCTCGACATGTCGACGGTCGAGCCGTCGCTGGCGGGGCCGAGACGCCCACAAGACCGCATCGCACTGTCGGCGATGGCAACCCAGTGGCAATCAGACCTGACCAATCTCTTCGGGAAGAACGGTGGATCGACGGCATCGACCGTCGTGAGCTGGGAGGACGAGGGCGGCCGGCCTGTCGAGGCAGGGTCGCTGAAGGCAAAGACAGGCGTCGAAGTCGAAGTCGATGATGAAAGGTTCCTGCTCACCGACGGCGACGTCGTGATCGCCGCGATCACATCGTGCACCAACACATCCAATCCCGATGTGATGATCGGAGCCGGGCTGGTGGCACGGAGGGCCCGTGAGCTCGGGCTGGCGCGGAAGCCCTGGGTCAAGTCCTCATTGGCTCCCGGCTCGAAAGTCGTCACCGAATACCTGACCAGCTCGGGCCTGCTCGAAGACCTCGAGTACCTCGGATTTCACATCGTCGGTTATGGGTGCACCACCTGCATCGGGAACTCTGGACCGTTGCCCGAGCCAATCTCTCGCGCCGTCAACGAGCGTGGGCTCGTGGCCGTTTCCGTCCTTTCCGGAAACCGCAACTTCGAAGGCCGCATCTCGCCCGATGCGAGAGCGAACTACCTCGCATCCCCGCCCTTGGTCGTGGCCTACGCCCTTTCCGGAACAGTCGACTGGGACCCGATCAACGAGCCGCTGGGCCAGGATCGGGGTGGCAGGGACGTGTTCCTGCGCGACATCTGGCCCACTCAGGAGGAGGTGGCCGGTCTCGTGGCAGCCCATGTGAATCAGGGCCAGTTCGTATCGAGATACTCCGAGGTCTTCACCGGATCTGACGAGTGGCGATCGATCACTACCCCAGAATCGGATCTCTATCACTGGGAGGCGGATTCCACCTACATCCAGGAACCTCCGTTCTTCGTCGGTCTCGGACCGGATGTCGGCCCGATAGAGCCCGTGATCGGTGCCCGCGTACTGGCAAAGCTGGGTGACTCGGTCACCACTGACCACATCAGCCCGGCCGGGACCATCTCGCCGACGACGCCCGCCGGTCAGTACCTCATCGCCGAGGGCGTCCAGCCGGCGATGTTCAACTCCTACGGGTCGAGGCGAGGCAACGACCGCGTCATGACCAGAGGCACCTTCGCCAACATCCGGGTCAAGAACGACCTCGCCCCCGCCACCGAGGGCGGGTGGACCACCGATTTCCTCGACGATGAGGTCAAGTCCATCTACGAGGCCGCCATGCACTACCAGGAAGCCGGCGTGCCCCTGGTCGTGATCGCCGGAAGTGACTACGGGATGGGCTCGTCGAGAGATTGGGCGGCGAAGGGCCCCTTCCTTCTAGGAGTGCGCGTAGTAATCGCCAGGTCTTTCGAGCGAATCCACCGATCAAACCTCGTGATGATGGGAGTGCTTCCCCTCACCTTCGTCGAAGGCCAGGACGCAGCCTCCCTCGAGCTCGACGGGACAGAGACCTTCGACTTCGCCATCGACGACTCCCTCCAACCCCGGCAGATCGTGAAGGTGACCGCAACGGCCCGCGACGGATCGATCAAAGAGTTCGAAGCCGTCGCCCGCGTCGACACACCGATCGAGACCGAATACCTCCGCAACGGTGGCATCCTCCACTACGTGTTGAGGAAGATGGCCTCTGCCTGAAGATCCGGAGGGACCCCTACAGGGGCGCCGCTTTCTGCTCAGCGGGGTATTTGTCGGCGTCGTCGTTGTCGGACTCGCCGTGGCATGGGCCATCGGCGACCGCGGCGTAGTCGCGCAGGTCGGCGAACCGGCACCCGGCTTCACTGTCGACGTCCTCGACGGGGGCAGCTTCTCACTCTCCGATCACGTCGCGGCCGACGGGAAACCCCTGATCGTCAATCTCTGGGCCTCCTGGTGTGCCCCTTGCCGGAAGGAGATGCCGGATCTGTCTGCCTTTGCCAGGGAGCACCCCGAATTCGAGGTGGTGGGCGTCGCCGTCGAGGACTCGTTGGAGGAGGCGAGGACCTTCGCTGCAGAGCTCGATCCGGGGTATGTCCTGGCCTACGGCGACGAGGCCTTCGAGAGGGCATACCACAACTTCGGGCTGCCGGTCACCTACTTCCTCGACGAGGACGGCACCGTGACCGAGGTCTTCAATGGCATCCTGACGCCGGAGAGGCTCGAGGAGATCGCTGGTGGTGTCTAGTGGTCTGTCGTTCAAATAGGGTGCGCGTGTCTCCGAGCCATCGGCGACATCTGGCCAGGAGAAGCGCAGTCGCAGCCGGGGAGCTGCGGCGAGGACTTCGACGCCGCCAGGGGGGTCGAGGGCCGGAGAGACGCCATCAGTATTTGTGCGACGGGCCACTACGCCGGTGACGGGGCCGTTGCCAGCTGCTGCACGTACTCGGCGTTGGGGCCCGCCACCAGCTCGGCAGTGACGATCAGACGCTCCGTTGCCGAATACTTTGGATTGCAGGTGGTGAAAGTGAGCCAGGCGCCCGGCTTGCTATCGGTTACCCACACGTCGGTTGGGGCGACAATGAACGACTCCCGGACCTCGTAGACGTGGGTCCCGATGCCGGTGTCGACCTCGACGCGGTCACCGGGCACCAACAGGTCGAAGTCATGGAAGGGTCGGCCGTAGGTGGTCCGATGCCCCGAAATGACCGCGTTTCCGGGTTGTCCGGGAAGGGGCGTTCCCGGCATGTGGCCCGGGCCCTTGGCAAGGGTCGGCTTTGTCACGCCCTCGAAGACGACAGCCTCCAACCCGACCTTGGGGACCCGCAACATGGCGAACCCGACGCCTTCGCCAGGCACATCCTCCAGGACATGCTCGACGACGACGCCTTCCTCCTCGATTTCCTCCACCTCGGGTGCTGTGCCTACGGCCAACCGTCGCTCGAGAGTCGTCTTCGCCTCCGTCTGGACCCGGGCATTTACGACATCGGTCCCATACAACTGCCACCCGAGGTAACCGAATAGGAAAATGCCGCTCCAGATGAGCGTCCACCCCAGGATCTGGACATTGCGCCTCATAGCTTCCCCCACAGAAGGGAGTCCTGCACCGGATTTCGCTTCCAATGAGGATCGCGCTTCTCCTGGAAGGCGGTGATCCCTTCGGCGGCATCCTCGCTCATGGCAACTGCGGTGAGCCCCGTCTGCAATCGGTCGAGCGCCGCGTCGAAGTCGAGATCTGCCGTGCCATAAAAGGCATCTCGGCCAATCATGAGAATGGCCGCGCTCTTCGACTGCAACGCCTCCACGACCTCGTCCACGACCCGATCCAGATCGGCGCGGGGCACGACGCGGGAGACGGCGCCGAGACGCTGTGCCTCCTCGGCGTCGATAACGCGACCGGTCAGCATCAGCTCGAGGGCAGACTTGCGAGGCATCACCCTGGCGAGGAGCGCCGAGATCATCATCGGCCACAGCCCCACCCCGATCTCGGGTGCGCCCAATTTGGCATCGTCGACGCAGATCGTCACGTCGCACACGACGGCGAGCCCGAATCCGCCGGCAAGTGCATGGCCGTTGACCCTTGCCACAGTGGGCTTTCCACCCCGGATGATGAGCCGGAACAAGTCAGCGAAGACTCCTCGGCCCTTGTGCAAACCGACCGGGTCGTCGACGAATGAGCCCGACAGGTCGCCGCCGGCAGAGAATGCCTGGTCCCCGGCTCCGGTGTACACGAGGACGCGCACAACAGGATCGTCGATTGCCCGTCTGGTCGCGGAAAGGAGTTCTTCCATCGTCTCCACCGAGAGAGGATTGCGGCGGCTGGGATCAGACAGCGTGATCGTTGCTCGACCCTCACCCACTTCGTACTCGACCAATTCTCCGCCTTCGTCTGACTTGACACCCGGTATTACCGTCGTGGTACATGCTATGGCTGGCCATTGTCTTGTTCATCGCCTTGACCATGGCGGTGCTGCGCGGGGGCCGTCTGACCAACCTGGGCGACATCGAGCTTCGGGCTTGGTGGCTCTTGCTGGTTGCCCTGGGATTGCAGGTGGCGACCATCTGGCTACCGGACTCCGAATGGGCAGAGGGTCTCGGGCTGGCCATGGTCCTGACCTCCTACGGGCTGCTCATGGCCCTGGTGGTGCTCAATCGCAACCGGACTGGGATGTGGCTCGCCGGTCTCGGGGTTCTGATGAACTTCACGGTGATCGCCGTCAACGGCGGGATGCCGGTGCTCGCCGAGGCGGCCGAGGTGGCCAGCGGATTCACAGTCACCGTGCCTGACCTGTCCGGGTCGTTCAAGCACGTGATTCTTGACTCCGGTTCGAATCTCACCGCATTCGCAGATGTCATACCGCTCCGGATAGGAGGGATCGGCCAGGTGATCAGCCTTGGTGATGTCTTCCTCGCGGTCGGCCTAGGCCGATTCCTGGAGCACGAGTTGCGCCGGCCACGTCGCTACTTCAAGCGCGGCGCCCACGCCCAGCCCGGGTCGGCAAGCAAGACCTAACCGATCGGGCGGTCAGGTTCGGACGGGGGTGAGCACCCCCCGGCTCTCCAGCAATCGGCGAAGAGATGCCACTACCTCCGGGTCGTAGTCGTAGGCGGCGCCGGTGTGGAGGACCTCGAGGGCCTGCAGGGGGGAGAGCCCCTCGAGATGGACCCGCCAGTCATATGCGGCGGCGACCTTGATGATCCGCGACACGATCGAGACATCCGGGTCGGTTTGCTCGCCCGGCTTGCGATAGGGCTCGTACTGATGACGCACATGGGTCGCCACCCGGCTCAAGTACGGCGACTCGGCGATGATCTCCGAGCTCCAGCGTGCGATGTCATTGTCGCTGTAGCCCATCCGAATTATCTGCGGCTCGTTGAGGCTGACGCGCCCGATGTCGTGCATCAGCCCGGCGTACTCCACGTCTTCCACCTGAACCGGGCCCAGCCCGATCTCCTTGGCGATGGCCGAGGCGAGTTCGGTAGTGCGGTCAGCGTGACCATCGACGCCGAGTCCGGAGACCTCGGGGATTCGAGCCAGCGCACGGATGGTCTGTTTGTAGGTCACTTTGGTCTGTTGGAACCGTTTGAAGGCGAGATGGGCAAACGAGTAGGGAAGCAGTGCGATGGGGAGCGCCCACCAACCGATCGCCGGCAGTAGCTCGCCGAACAGTGCACCCGTGAGGGCCAGTCCGAGGAAGACATTGAGATCGTGGATCAGGGAACGAGCGAGATAGCTGCGGGACAGCTCACGCTTGCCCACTACGAGCATGGAGCGGGCGAACACCTCGACTGCGATCCAGGCAAGGAGGGCCACGACGAATGGGACCAGGTCCTCCCAGCCTCCGTTCAACTCGGCAAACGGCC
Source organism: Acidimicrobiia bacterium (assembly GCA_029240695.1). Taxonomy (GTDB): domain Bacteria; phylum Actinomycetota; class Acidimicrobiia; order Spongiisociales; family ZC4RG35; genus JARDZU01. The sequence continues at coordinate 6,396 of JARDZU010000150.1, forward strand.
CAACACGGAGGGCGGAGTACACCGTCGCATAAATGACATAACCGGCGAATCTCCGCACCAGAGTGGGCAGAAGGTCGGTGTGCTTCTCCCCCCGTGAGTAACGCAGGGCCCAAACGATGGCAAGCCCCAGTCCATAAACGGCGATGCACCCGGCCAGGTCCACATCATGGCTGGAGCCGAGCACGAAGGGCACGGCGGCAGCCACCGCCAGACCCACCGTGAACCTGTTCCCCGTGTTGGAGGCCGCCACCCCGACCATCGAGGCCAGCACCAGCGCCGTCACCGCGACCAGCAATGTCATCGGATCGGTCGCCGCAAGCGTGGCCGCGTAGAGACCAACCCCGGCGACGACGAGGACGTACAGCCAGGAGACGATGGACACAGCGCGTGGGCTCCAGCTAGCCACGAAGCGTCAACTCCGGCTCTTCGGCCAGACGACGGGCCATCTCCTCGTCGTTGACATGCGGGGCGCCCCAGCGACGACCGGTTTTGTTGAGCGCTTGCTCGAAAGCATCGACGACCTCAGGGTGGAACTGGGCGCCGGTAGGACCGGGCCGAGGTCATCGCGTCGAAAGCGTCTGCTGCAGCGACGATGCAAGCCTCGATCCGGGGAGCTTCTCCCTGGCTGTGCCCGCTACCACCGTATCCGCTCCCGTCGAAATTGCTGTGGTGGCCGGATGCGATCTCGACCATGGGCTGGAGGAAGTCCACTTCAGCGAGGATCTCTTCGACGAGTTGAGCGTGGGCCTTCATATCGGCATACTCATCCTCGTCGAGCCTGCCCCTTTTCCGGATGAGCTCGGTGGGTACGGCCAGCTTGCCCAAGTCGTGGATCAGAGCCGACCAGCGCAGAGTCTCGAGCTGGGTCCCGCTGAAGCCCATCTCCTCGTCGTTGACATGCGGGGCGCCCCAGCGACGACCGGTTTTGTTGAGCGCTTGCTCGAAAGCATCGACGACCTCAGGGTGGAACTGGGCGC
>JARDZU010000022.1 GCA_029240695.1 Acidimicrobiia bacterium
AGTTCAGGTCGTCCTGGACCCCATCGATACCCAGGCCGTCACCGATATGGGGGAGGTCCTGGCGCTGCTCCGATGAGTAGCTTCCCCCGATCTGACCGCGATCGACGTCGGCTGAACGGGAAGGAGACAGCATGGCCAATTTGCGCATCACCCGGCTCGGGCATGGGGGAGTCCTCTATCGGTCGCCGGGCGATGCCTGGATCTGGGTCGATCGCTGGACCGGCGCTCCCAACTATGCCGAGGAGTACCGAAGTGCCGAGAAGGTCGACGTCGTTGCTCCCACCCACTGTCATTTCGACCACGTCGGGGATGATTGCTCCGATCTGGTCGAGCTGGCCGAGATCGTCGGATCCACGGTGTTCGGCTCCCACGAGATGTCGATCTGGCTCGGATCCCGCGGCATCGAGTCGATCGGCATGAACATTGGCGGGACTGTGGAGGCAGCCGGGGTCAAGTTCACAATGGTCCGCGCCGACCACAGCGGCGGTGCCACGCTGGGAACCGGGAGCGACCAGGTGACCCGCGATCTGGGGTGTTGGGGATGGATTCTCGAGTTCGAGGATGGCACCGTCGTCTACCAATCCGGCGATACCGATCTGTTCGGAGATATGGCTCTAATCGGCGAGCGCTACAGCCCGAGCATCGGCGTCTTCCCGATCGGAGGGCACTACACGATGGGCCCGCCCGCCGCCGGCCGGGCGGCCGATATGGCGGGAGTTTCCACGGTGATACCGGTTCACTACGCGACTTTCCCCATCCTGACCGGTACTCCCGACGAACTTCGCCAACACACCAGAGCAGAAGTGGCAGCGCTGGAACCCGGCGAGACCTGGGGGGAGTGAGCTAGCTCCCTGCCTACGAGACGGCGGGCAATGGGCGACGCACCGATCTGAAGGTCAGGACCAGGAAAAACAGCACGATCGGGATCACGGCCATCGTCGCCGAACCCGATGTGTTCGCGTGGTAACTGACGAGAAGGCCCAGGACGACCGACAGGACTCCTATCGCAGCCGCCGTTGCCATCATCGAGGGCACCCGCTTGACGAGGAGAGCAGCGGTGGCCGGGGGGCCGACAAGCAGGCCGAATACCAAAAGGGTCCCGACGGTCTGGAAGGAGCCGACGATTGACAACGTGATCAGTGAGAGCAGAGCGATGTGGGTCATGCCTGGGCGCAACCCGAACAGGCTGGCCTTCTGCTCGTTGAAAGAGAGCACCAGGAAATGGCGATAGAAGACGATCGTCATCGTCACGACGATCACGGCAACGACAGCCAGTGCGATGAGGTCTCCGCCGGTCACGCCCAGGGCATCGCCGAACAAGATGGTTGAAAGATTGACGGCGAAGGAATCGGTCCTCGAGATCAGGATCACGCCGAGGCCGAGCATTCCGACAAACAGGAGGCCGATACCGGTGTCCTCCGAGAATGTGGTCTGGCGATGCACGAAGTTGATTCCGCCGATCATCGCAACTGCCGCCAGTACGGCGCCGATGAGGACGTTGAAGTCGAAGATGATGGCGATAGCGATGCCTGGGACGACACCGTGTACCAAGGCGTCGCCGAGAAAGGTCATCCCCCGGATGACCACCCAGGTGCCGACCACGGATAGGGCCAGGGCGGCGAGGACACCCGCAACCAGAGCCCTCTGTTGGAAGGCCAGCTCGAAAGGCTCGGTCAGCCAGTCCATGAAGTCGAAGCTACCGGGTCATCCAAGGGCCTCCGAGATTCTCCGAGCATTGCTGAGAAGCATCTCTGAGAGCGTTTCGGCCCCCGATCCCGGCTCACCCAGAGATTCAGTGAACAGCTCCACGACCTCGACGTCGTCGCCGAGCTCAGCAGCCACCGCCTCGGCGAGTGCCGTCGGCTGAGACGTCTCGGCGAAGATCGCACTCGTGCCCGATTGCTCCATGACCTCGACCAGATCTGCAAGCTCCGCCGAGGATGGCTCGGTGAGCGTAGAACCACCCGGGATCACCACGCCGATCGTCTCGAACCCGTAGCGAGCGGCAAAGTACCCGAATGCCTCGTGATTGGTCACCATCTCCCGGTGATCCTGCGACACGGCGGCGAGGATTCCCTCAATCTCCCCATCGGTCGCCTCCATACCGGTGGCGTAGGAAGCGGCGCGTTCCTGCCAGCCACCGGGGTGGTGGGCATCGAGTGCATCGGCCACGGCAAGGGCGGCATCGCCGACCCGCACGGGATCCATCCAAAAATGGGGGTCGAGGGCGCCGCCATCACGGAATTCGATCGGTTCGACCAAGGGAGCCAGTTCCAAGACCTGCACCCCGTCGCTCGCCACGGATGCGAGAACGTCCTCCAACCCGGCTTCGAGGCCCAGCCCGTTGGCCAGCACCAGGTCGGCGCTCGCCAGCAGGCTCGCCTGCTGGGAGGATGGGGAGAAATCGTGTGCGTCGACACCGATCGGGATCAGTACCTCGACTTCGCCTTCGTGACCAACCACTGCGGCTGCGATGTCACCGACGATCGAGGTGATGGCCACGACGGCCAGATCCTCCTCAGCCTCTTCTGTCCCACCGGCGCAGGCGGCGAGTGTGAGGGCCCAAAGCAGTAACCGGCCGGCGTTTCTCATCGCAGGCCTATAATGAGAATCATTATCAACAAGCCTAGGATCGGGTAGCCGGCAATGCCAGTCCAGGACCGACAGATCGAGGAGCGGCTCGCCGAGGCGGGCGTTCGATACACAGCGGGGAGACGCCACGTCGTATCCGCACTGGAACGAGTGGACGGGCCTCTGTCGGCGGCCGAGCTTCATCTGGAGATGGGCGGGGCGGTGCCGGTCTCATCGGTGTACCGGACGCTGGCGGTGCTCGAGGAGGCGGGTGTGGTCGAGCCGCATCACGGCGCAAGGGGAATCACCAGGTATGAGATGGCCGAGTGGCTGGCTGGCCATCACCACCATCTCGTGTGCATCGAGTGCGGGGCGGTCGAGGACATCGAGCTCCCGGCGCCGCTGGAAGTGGAGTTGGAGCGGCTAGTGGGCCAGGTGTCTTCGTGGGCCTCCTTCTCGGCCGGCGGCCACTCGCTCGAGGTAGACGGCCGTTGCGCGAGGTGCCGGTGAGACCCGTGGCCGTGAGAGGGAAGGATCTGATTCTGGCGTACGGCCCGAACATCGCTCTCGCCGCGTCGTCCTTCGAGATCCCGAGGGGTGGGATCACCATTTTGATCGGCCCCAATGGATCGGGGAAGTCGACCCTGCTCGGTGCCATGGCGGGTCTCATCGATCCAATCGGTGGGTCGATCGAGGTGCTCGGACCGGATGGGTGGGAGCAGAGGATCTCTTACGTGTTGCAGAGCACCAAGGTCAACGACACGTTGCCGGTGACCGTGAGGGAAGTGGTGACGATGGGGAGATACGCCGGCTCCAAGGCCCGTCGTCTCGGTGCTGGGGACCAGGTCGCAGTGGACGAGGCGATGAGGCGGATGGGGATCAGCCACCTCGCCGGACGGCACTTACGCGAGCTGTCGGGAGGGCAGCGCCAGCGGGTCCTGGTGGCACAGGGCCTTGCCCAGGAGCACGAGCTCCTACTCCTCGATGAGCCATTGACCGGGCTGGACCTGACCTCCGCTCAGGCCATCGACAATGTCATCCACGACGAGACTCAGACGGGGTGCACCATCGTCATGACGACCCACGATCTGGCTGAAGCTCAGGTGGCCGATCACGTGGTTCTGCTTTCGGGCCGCGTTGTTGCCTCGGGCGCGGCCGAAGAAGTCCTGACGGTGGAGAATCTGACAGCCGCTTACGGGCCCAATCTCCTCCATGTAGAAGGGGAGAGGCTGTTCATCGACGATCCAGCGCACCGCCCTGTCCCGGGGAGGCACGACCACCGGGATCGGTCGGGCTGACCGACTAGGGAGTCAGCGACGGTGTCGATTAGGCGTCGCTCAGCGACGGTGTCGATTAGGCGTCGCTCAGCGACGCGGACCGCGCTCCTCGCGTGGCCTCGCCTCGTTGACCTTCAGGTTCCGGCCGTTGTAATCGGCCCCGTCGAGCTCCTCGATCGCCTTGGCGCCGGCGTCGTTCGCCATCTCGACGAATCCGAAGCCGCGGGAGCGGCCGGTCTCACGATCATTGATGATCGCAGCGTTGTCCACTGCCCCGTACTCACCGAACAGGGTCTCGAGATCGGCGGCTGTTGTGGTGAAGGGAAGATTCCCCACATAGATGTTCATGACTCCCGTCATCCTTTCTAATTGAAGGGCCTCTTGGCAGCCCTTCGCCATGTGTCCGGTACGACCCTGCCCTCGATCCGGTCGCAATGCTGGACGGGAAGCCAACGAGTCGCCGCCGAAGCAGCGGGCGGAAATGTAGTGGAATTCCCGCGGGCATGTGACGAAAACGCGGAGCCTGACCTTTACGAGTATTCGTAGGATCGGCCCGTGGTACCCGAAGAGAGGTCGGAGGCGCACGGGGCCGAGTGGGATCGGGCCTATGTCGACGAGTGGGCTCCATGGGACATAGGTCGGCCCCAGCAGGCGTGGATCGATCTCGAGGCTGCCGGCGAGATCATTCCTCCCGTCCTCGATATAGGTTGTGGCACGGGCGAGCACTCTCTGTTGTTTGCTGCCCGAGGGCTGGAAGTTGTCGGGATGGATGTATCCACTGTCGCGATCGACCGAGCACGGTCGAAGGCAGAGCAACGTGGTCTGGATGTGACCTTTCTCGTGGGTGATGCCCTCGAACTGGATGGGCTGAATCGGCGCTTCGCGACGATCATCGACTCCGCCGTGTTTCACCTCTTCGATGACGACGGGCGATCTCGCTATGTCCAGAGTCTGTCCTCGGCGATCGAGACAGGCGGCGTGCTCCACCTCCTGTGCTTCTCCGAGCACACACCCGGCGAGGAGGGGCCCCGTCGTGTGACTCAGACCGAGCTCTACGATTCCTTCGCCGACGGTTGGGTGATTCAGGGGATCGAACCGGCGATCATCGAGGTCAAGGAGCACTGGGCACCGGAGGCGGCACGTGCATGGTTGGCGCGGATCGTCCGCACCGGCTAGCTCTCCGAGATCGTCACCTTGTTGATGACCACCTCTGATTCGGGCCTGTCGCCGCGATCCGTCGCGGTGGTGGCGATCGAGTCCACGGCCTCCATCCCGGACGTCACCTTGCCGAAGATGGTGTAGGAGTGAGGCAGGCCAACGTCGCTGTGGCAGATGAAGAACTGGGAGCCGTTGGTGTTGGGCCCGGCGTTGGCCATGGCCACCGTCCCCCGCGAATAGCTGCCCGGGCCCTCGATCTCGTCGCGGAACTTGTAGCCCGGGCCACCGGTTCCGGTGCCGGTCGGGTCACCACCCTGGATCATGAAGTTTTCGATGACTCGATGAAAGATGACTCCGTCGTAATACCCGTCGCGGGCCAGGAAAACGAAGTTGTTGACGGTCTGGGGTGAGCGAGCGGGGTCGAGCTCGATGATGATCTCGCCGTGATTGGTGTCGAGGGTCGCTGTGTAGCCCTTGTCCAGATCGATGGTGAGGTCGGGGGGAGACGGATACTGGTTGGCCACGCGGCCTCTCTTTCTGTCGTAAAACGTAGAACGTGGAGCGTATGAGGCTTCGGTCAGGCCGCCCCGACATAAGCGGGGGTGTTTCCCGGCTTCCACTTGATCGAGCAGCCCATCGAGGGCCATTGCTCGGAACTTGCCGGCTGCCCTGACAGGACTGCGTTGACGGCGGCGCGTAGGTCGGCGCCGGTGACCGCGATCCCGCTGTTTGGCCTCGAGTCGTCGAATCGGCCTCGATACGCCAACTCTCGATTCGAGTCGAACAGGAAGAAGTCGGGCGTGCACATGGCCGTGTAGGCGGCAGCAACGTTCTGGTCGGCATCGAACAGGTAGGGAAAGGTGTAGCCATAGCGAACGGCTTCCTGCCTCATCGCATCGGGGCCGTCGTCCGGATACTGGTCGGCGTCGTTGGCGGATATCGCCACGATCCCGAGATCGGAGTCCTGGTAGTCCATCCCGAAGCGCGCCAGCTCGTCGCGGACGTGCTGGACATACGGGCAGTGATTGCAGATGAACATGACGAGCATGCCCTTCGAGCCGTCGAAATCGCCAAGCGAGACATCTCGTTCCGAGACGACGTCTCGCAGGGTGAAGTCGGGCGCCTTTGTTCCGAGCGGGAGCATCGTTGAGGTAGCAGCCATGGCGCCAGTCTAAGGGTGGTGCATGCCTTCGATCACCTCGCCGAATGCCTCGATGCTGCCGTCGAGATGCACGTCGGGAATCGCCAGCATCGAGTGGCTCGCCCCGGCCGCCTGGTATCCGGTCATGTGATCGAGTTGGTCCTCGATGGTGCCGGCGTTGTGCCGGGCCATGAACGCCTCGGCTGACATGTTTCGCCCTCGCAGCAGCTCAACCCGCTCTCGCAGTGTCTCCCGGTCCGCCGCAGTCATCACATTTACGAGGTGGGAGACTTCTACCTCCGCAGGGTCCCGCTCGACCTCCGCACAATGCTGGTGAAGTATTCCGACCTTGCGCCGGATGACATCGGGACGGCCGAAGAGATTGCAGGCGTCGGCGTATCTGGCGGCCAGCCGCAGCGTCCGTTTCTCGCCGGACCCCCCGATGAGGATCGGGATTCGGTCCTGGATGGGTCGGGGGTAACAGATCAACTCAGATGCGGAGAACGTGGTGCCTGAGAAAGATGGAGAGCCCTTGCCCCAGAGGAGAGGGAGCATGCGAAGGGTGTCTTCCAGTTGTTCGTAACGCGCCGGCGCGGGTGGGAACGGGATCCCATAACTTTCGTGCTCCGCCCGGTCCCATCCGATGCCAAGACCAAGGTTCACCCGGCCCCCGGAGAGGACATCCAGGGTGGCCACCGTCTTCCCAAGGACCACAGGATGGCGGTGCCCGATCCCGGTAACGAGCGTTCCCAGTCTGATCCTGCTGGTGACCCCTGCCAGAAATGCAAGCGCGGTGTAGGCCTCGGGAATGTCCTCCCATTGGCGGCCGACCTGGGGGATCTGACGGAAATGGTCCATCACCCACAGGTCGTCGAATCCGGCGGCTTCTGCCCGGTAGGCGATTGAGGCAAGCCGGGGCGCCATCTGGGATCGATCCTCGTCCCAATCGAATCTGTTGATCACGAGCCCGAAACGATGTCCCGCCGTGGCCGATCGGTCCTCGGCTGCCTCGTCCTTGGCGACGACGATCGAAGGTGCCACCAGGGCCACGGGCTGTTCGACGATGACGCGGTCGAAACCATCGTCGTCGATCTCTGCCCGGACGGCCCGAAACCTGCTCAGCTGCTTGTCGAGCACCGACTTCGGGATGGGCCGTGGGCGCTCCGTGTTACGAGCCCGGGCTTGGTCCGCCGGTATGTCGAACACGACGACGAAGGCTGGGAGCCCGGCCTCGTGCGCCAGACCCGCCCATCTCCGTCGATTGCCCCGGTCGAAGCCGAGAGTGTCGACCACCGTCGTCAGCCGCCGGCGCATTCGCTCTGCCACGATCTGTTCCAGGATCGAGAAAGCAGCCGTGCCGGCCTGCTGATCGTCCTCACCGGCACCCACCATTGCCCGGAGGCGATCCGAGGAGACGATCTCTGTCTCGCGAAAGGTCGTGGCCGCCCAGCTGCTCTTGCCCGAACTGGACGCGCCGATCAACACCACCAGGCAGGGCGCGGGGAGACGCAGCTCCATGCGGGTGTTCTAGTGGATCAATCGGTAACCTGGGTCCGGTGAGCTCATTCCTGCCCGCGCCGTTCGGCAACGTGGCCACGGCCATGATCACCCCGTTCACTGTCTCGGGTGACGTCGATCACGAGAAGGCATGGCGTCTTGCCCGCTTCCTGTCCGACAACGGGAGCGACGCCCTTGTCGTCACCGGGACTACAGGTGAGTCCCCGACCCTCAGCAGCGTCGAGAAGCTGGCCCTCTACAAGACAGTCGTCGACGCGGTAGCCGGTAAGGACACCCATGTGATCGCAGGGACCGGCACCTACAACACGGCGGAATCGGTAGAGCTGTCCGGCAGGGCGGCCGAACTCGGTTGTGCCGGCGTGCTGGCGGTGACCCCCTATTACAACAAGCCCGATCAGGCCGGCCTGGTCGGGCATTTCAGCGCAATCGCCGATGTCGGTTTGCCAGTCATGCTGTACAACATCCCTAGCCGAACCGGCACCCGGATCGAGATCGACACCTTGGCACGGCTCGCCGAACACGAGAGCATCGTCGCCGTGAAAGATGCCGTCCTGGACATCGAGTTCACGGGTCACACCATCAACCGGGTGCCCGGCCTCACCGTCTATTCCGGCCAGGACTCGTTCACCTGGCCCATGATGGCGGTCGGTGCTGTGGGCGTGGTGTCGGTGGTCTCACATCTCGCGGGGAGAGCGGTTGCCGCGATGGTGCGGGCAGGGCTGGCCGGGGATGTCGCCGAGGCCCGCCGGCTCCACCATCTGCTCCTGCCTCTGTGCGAAGCATGCTTCCTCGAGACCAACCCGTCACCCGTGAAGGGCGCCATGGACCGGCTCTGGGAGCCGGTCGGCGACGTCAGGCCTCCATTGGTGAGGGCGTCCGAGGAAACCCTGGTCGCCGTCGAGAAGGCGGTCGGCGCCCTCCAGGGCTTGTGAGCGTCTCCGTCACATTTCTCGGCGGTCTCGGGGAGATCGGCCGAAACTGTGCGGCTGTCGAGGTCGACGGGAAGATCGCCCTCATCGACTGTGGCCTCATGTTCCCCGAGGAGGACATGCTCGGCGTCGATCTGGTGTTCCCCGATTGGTCCTGGCTCATCGAACGATCGGACGATGTCGAATGTGTCGTCCTGACCCATGGACACGAGGATCACACCGGCGCTCTCGCCTACTTCCTCCGGGACGTGAATGTCCCTGTCTACGGCACCAAGTTCACAATCGAGCTGGCCCGAGGACGGATCGATGAGCTCGGCGTGGAGGCCGAGCTGCGACAGGTCCAGGTCAAACAGTGGGTCGATCACGGGCCGTTTCGGTTCCAGCTGATCCCCGTCAGTCACTCGGTGCCCGACGCCACCGCCGTGGCCATGGAGACCCCCGAAGGAGTGGTTCTCCACTCAGGGGACTTCAAACTCGATCCGACGCCGATCAACGGCGTGCCGACCGATCTACCGGCGTTCGCCACATTGGGCCGACGGGGAGTGCGACTCTTGCTCGCCGACTCCACCAATGCAGAGAGACCGGGGTTCGAGCCCTCCGAGAGCTCGGTTGGCCAGCCGATCGCCGATGTCATCCGGGACGCCGGCGGACGAGTCATCGCCGCCTGCTTCGCCTCCCACATCCATCGGGTGCAGCAAATCGCCGATGCCGGCATTCGCAACGGCCGCAAAGTGGCCTTCTTCGGCCGCTCGATGCACCGCAACACCGGCCTCGCCGCCGAATTGAAGGAACTCGACGTCCCGCAGAAGTCTGTGATGGACATCAAGGACCTCGCGGAGCTGCCCCCGAGCCAGCAGCTCCTGATAACTACCGGCAGTCAGGGCGAGCCGTTCGCAGCGCTGTCTCTCATGTCTCAGGGCCAACACAAGTTCGTCGAGCTCGGTGAGGGCGACACCGTTCTCATTTCCGCCAAGCCGATCCCGGGCAACGAGACGGCGGTTTCGAAGGTGATCTCCAACCTGATACGACGTGGCGCGCGCGTGGTGCACGGGACGAATGCCAATGTCCACGTGTCCGGCCACGCCAACCGGGAGGAGCTGCTCACCTTCCTCAACCTGGTACGGCCCCAGGCCTTCGTGCCGGTGCACGGGGAGTACCGGCATCTTCACGCTCATGCCGAGTTGGCTCGACAGATGGGTGTGCGTCACGTCGACGTCCTGGAGGACGGCGATCGCGTGATCCTCAACGGGAAGAAGACGCAGGTCCAGAGGAGAGCCGTGCCGGCCGGATACGTCTATCTCGACGGTTCTGCCGTCGGAGATGTCCAGTCGGCCGTCCTGCGAGACCGCTCTCATCTCGCCGACGAGGGTGTGGTCGTGGTCACAGTCGGCATCGACCATGACACAGGAGCGGTCCTCTACGGGCCCGATCTGGACAGCCACGGTCTGATGGACGACCCGGCCACGGTCTTGGCCAAGGCGGCGGACGCCGTCACCGAGGCCGTCGGGGAGCACGCTTCGGGCCGATCAGACATCGGCGAGTTGCAGAAGACGATCCGTCAGGCCGTCGGCCGGGTCATACGCGCCGAGACCGCTCGCCGCCCGGTGATCGTCCCGGTGGTGATGGAGCTCTAGCCGGACGAACCGGATACGGGCGAAATCGCCCCAGGTTCGGCTCGAAACGGACCTCCGCGCAGCATTCCACGACCAAATCCAACTCCCATGTATTGTTTCAGAGCACATGGGAACCAGGACACCCACCCGGAAGGGGTCCTCCGGGCGGAGACGGGTGTCCACAGCGAAGAAAAAGAAGACAGCGCCACTCAGCGCGATCCGCCTGAAGCTGGAGGCGGTCCGCGGCTCGGTGCGCAACACGCTCGGGCGTCAGACCGACGACATCTGGGGCATGATCCTCGTGGTTCTCGCCATCCTGATCTTGCTTGCCTTTGTCGATCTCGCCGGCCCCGTCGGCGAGGGGATGGCCGGTGGGAGCCGATTCCTGTTCGGGGTGTGGCGATTCGCCCTTCCGGTGGCACTGGCCGGCATTGGAGTCGCGATGATCGTCGGCAAGCCCAGGGACGGAGCCAAGCGCCTGGTCGCCGGCGGCATCGTCACCTTCATCGGCTCGCTGGCCCTGTTTCACCTCATGACCGGGGCCGTGGCCTTGGCGCCGAGCCTGGAACTGGTCGAGGACCGTGGTGGCGCAGTCGGTTCGCTGATTGCGTTCCCGATGCGCAGGATCCTCGGAATGTGGGGGGCCTTCGTCGTGCTCGCCTCTGCGATGGGGATGGGCGTGCTCATCATGACCCAGACCAGTGTTCGTGAGTTGGCGGCGGGTATCGCCGACCTGTACCGGTCGACCCGGACAATGGCGTCCACTGCCGTGATCGGCGCCCGAGCCGAGCGTGCTGCAGAGGTGTCCGATCGGATCGCCAAACCGGCACCCGACGTTCGAGGGCGGCATGCGCGACCAAAGCCCTCTCGTCCGAAGGCCGAGAAGCCCAAAGAGGCCGTCGCACCGAAGCCGAAGCCGCCCCCGGTGCCACCGTCAGGAGAGCCGAAGAACAGCGGCTACAAGCTGCCGCCGCTAAGCCTCCTCGACGAGGGGACCGGTGGAGAGATCAACAAGCGTGCTCTCGAGGACACCGCCCGCCAGCTGGAGGAGACGCTGATCCAGCACGGTGTCGACGCCAACCTCACCAAGATCGTTCCGGGGCCCACGGTCACCAGGTATGAGATCGAGCTGGCCCCCGGGGTCAAGGTCAATCGCGTCTCCAGCCTTTCCCATGACATCGCGTACGCCCTGGCCACGCCGGACGTGCGGATACTGGTCCCGATTCCGGGCAAGTCGGCCATCGGAGTCGAGGTCCCCAACACCAAGCGGCGGCTGGTGTCTCTGGGAGACATTCTCTCCAGTGCCGAGGCCGCAGTCGAGACCCACCCTTTGACCGTGGGCCTGGGCATGGACATCTCCGGTCTCCCCAAGCTCCTCAACCTTTCCGAGCTGCCACATGTCCTCATCGCCGGAGCCACCGGGGCCGGGAAATCCTCATGCATCAACTCGATCGTGACCTCGTTGTTGATGCGTACCCACCCGGACGACGTCCGTGTGATCATGGTCGACCCCAAACGGGTCGAGTTGGGCCAGTACAACGGCGTGCCCCACCTGCTGACCAGGGTCATTACCAACCCGAAGAAGGCGAATGACGCCCTGAAATGGGCGGTGGCGGAGATGGACCGTCGTTACGACCTGCTTGCCGACGCCAAGGTCCGCGACATCGAGGGATACCGCCTGAAGTGGGACGCCGGTGGCCTCGACCCCAACGGGTTTGATCGATTCCCGTACATCGTGATCCTGATCGATGAGTTGAACGACCTGATGATGGTGGCCGGGCGAGAGGTCGAGGAGTCGATCGTCCGGATCGCCCAGATGGCACGTGCGGTCGGGATCCATCTCGTCGTCGCAACTCAGCGCCCTTCGGTCGACGTGATCACCGGTGTCATCAAGGCCAACATCCCGAGCCGTCTCGCCTTCAGCGTCGCTTCCCAGACCGACAGCCGCGTGATCATCGACGGGTCAGGGGCGGAGAAGCTGATCGGAATGGGCGACATGCTCGTGGTGACGGCGAAGGAGCCACGCCCACAGCGGATTCAGGGGGCCTGGGTGCGGGAGAGCGAGGTCCAATCGGTCGTCGAATGGGTGCGCAAGCAGCAGGAGGCCAAGTACGAGGACCAGGAAGTCCTGGTGGCAGCCACTGCCGCCGCCGCGGCTCAGGCCGAAGAAGTCGACGATGAGGAAGAGGCCCTGGTTCGGCAGGCGATGGATCTCGTCGTCCGGAGCGAGCTCGGCTCTACTTCGATGTTGCAGCGCAAGCTGCGCATCGGGTTCGCCCGAGCGGGACGTGTGATGGACATCCTGGAGAGCCGTGGTGTCGTGGGCCCCTCGCACGGCAGCAAGGCCCGAGACGTCCTCATGACCGTCGAGGAGATGGAACAGGCTCTCGCCGCCGAGAGCGCCGGGGTCTAGACCCAGCTCCCATTCATTCTGGCGCGGAGATATCGACCCATAGACCGACATCACCGCACCAAAACGGCATACAATCGATTGCCGCCCACATTCGTAGGCGGGGACGAGGAGGAGCAGGGTGATGAACTCCTGGAAACGCGTAGTCGCGATCTTTGCCTTGATGACGGTGGTGGCAGCCTGTGCTGGCACAGCAGAGACGACAACCACCGCCGGAGAGGGGGCTACCACCACTGCAGCCGATGACACTGCAGAGACCACGGCCCCGACCGAGACTTCAGCCCCAGAGGGCAGCGGTGACCCGATCATTGCCGCTACCTCTCTCCCCCTCACCGGGGAGTTCTCCATCCCGGCGGAGCTGCATCGCAACGGCTACCAGCTGTGTGTAGACCTGATCAACGAGAGGGGCGGGGTGTTGGGCCGCGAGCTCGTGTTGGAGGTCGAAGACAACCAGTCCGATCAGGAGATCGCTGTGACTCAATACGAGAGGATGGTGGCCGAAGCCGACATCCTCTACGGCACCTTCTCCAGTCTCCTGACCGGCCCGACGTCGGCCATCGCCGAGCAAAACGGGATGGTCTACCCGGTTCCCTCTGGGGGGGCCCAGCGGATCTGGGAGCGCGGATTCCAGAACCTCTTCTACTTCCAGGCCAGGGTCGGCGAGGAGGTCGGCTCGGCCGGAGTCAACGCCCTCCTCTATTACCGCGACGAGGGCTTGATCTCCGAGGAGGATTTCCCGGAGACAGCGGCGGTGGTCTACGCCGACGATCCCTTCGCCGCCGCCGGGCGCAACGGTCTCGCTGGCGGGACGGTCAACGACCCTGCCACCGACGAGGTGCTGGTCGACCTGGCTCCTGGCTTGCTTGCAGATGCCGGCATAGAGATCGTCTTCGACGAGCAGTGGCCGGTCGGATTCACCGACTGGACCACGTTCGCCAACTCGATCGCCGGCAGCGGCGCCGAGTCGGTCTGGGCGGCCACAGCTTCCGTAGACGAGGCCATCTCATTGGTACAGGGTCTCCAGCAGGTGGGCATGCAGCCCTCTTTCATGTGGCTGTCCCAGGGGGCCCAGGCCGAGTTCAGTGAGGAGCTCGGGGGCCCGGAGAACGGGACCACGATGCACACCGTCTGGCACCCGACGGTCGAGTTCGTGGGAAGCCTGGGCGGTGAGGAGTACACCAATCAGGACTTCGTCGCCGACTTCCAAGCCGCCTTTGGCAACGAGCCTAGTGAGGACGAGGCAATCCCATTTGCCGTGTGCCAGGGCATGGAGCAGGGGATGATCGGCGCCGGAAGCACGGACAACGCCGCAATTGCACAGTGGTTCCGGGACAGGACTGAAGACGACCCGGTTCGCACCGTCCTCGGCGACTTCTACTGGGACGAGCGTGGCCTGCCCATCGGCCGTGACCTCCTCTTGAACCAGTGGCAGGATGGCGAGCTCGCGTTCGTGTTCCCGGTCGCTGAGGGCCTGGACACCGTCGACCTGGTGTTCCCGAAGCCCGAGTGGTAGACCGGATCGTGTTGACCATGAAGGGGCCGCCCACATCGGCCCCTTCATCCTGATGACATGAGGAGTCGCTCGTAGTCGATCTGCTCGAAGCCCGCGAGATCAGCAAGGCGTATGGGGGAATAAAGGCCCTCGCAGACGCCTCGATCGCCGTACAGGAAGGCTCCATCACCGGTTTGATCGGCCCCAACGGGGCGGGGAAGACGACTGCCTTCGATGTTATCAGTGGGGTGCTCGCACCCGACTCCGGCAGCGTCTACCTCGACGGGACCGACATCTCGGGTTGGCTTCCACATCGCGTGACGAGACAGGGCCTGAGCCGCACATTTCAGATCACCAGGGCTCTCGGCGACCTGACGGTCTTGGAGAACATGGTGGTGGGGTCACCCACCAGTGGCTGGCGGAGTCTGCTCGGGTCGCGGATCCTGCAGCGTGAAGAAGACAGGGCGATGGACCTGCTTCGGTTCGTTGGCATCGACCGGCTGGCGAATGAGCCTGCCGACTCCCTGTCCTACGGGCAGAAGAAGTTGCTCGAGTTCGCGTCGGTGTTGATGCCCGAGCCCAGGATGATCATGCTCGACGAGCCGGCCGGAGGTGTGAACCCTGCCCTGCTCGAGAGAATCATGGACTACATCCGCGAGCTCAACAGGACTGGTATGACCTTTCTAATCGTCGAGCACAACATGGACGTGGTGATGAACCTATGTAGCTCGATAGTGGTCATGGCACACGGCGAAGTCCTCGCCAGGGGGACACCTGAAGTCATCCGTGAAGACGACACTGTGCTCGACGCCTATTTAGGAAGAGTCTGAATTGGCGCTGCTCGAAGTCGAAGACGTGGTGGCGGGGTACGGGGCGGGGCCCGACATCCTCACCGGGCTCAGCGTCACCATCGAGGAGGGGACTTCGTATTGCATCGTCGGCCCCAACGGGGCTGGAAAGTCGACCTTGCTTCGCGCCATTGCCGGCTTCCTGAAGCCTCGGGCAGGGGAGGTCCGGCTCGACGGCGTGTTGATGAACGGCTCCCGCCCCGACCAGATGCTGGCAGCAGGAATCTGTTTCGTCCCGCAGGACGCCAGTTTGTTCCCGATGATGACAGTCAGGGAGAACCTGGCGATGGGTGGCTATCTGGTCAATGATCGTGCCCTGCTTCGTCAGCGGATGGACATGGTCTATGAGACCTTCCCGATACTGGCCGAGCGTAGGGGCCAGAACGCAGGGACGCTCTCCGGGGGAGAGCAACAGATGGTCACCCTGGGCAGGGCCCTCATGATCGAACCGAGGGTTGTCATGATCGATGAGCCCAGCCTGGGTCTCGCCCCGATGATCGCCGATCAGATATTCGAGAAGATCCGTGGCTTTGGCGCGCTGGGAATCACCGTCGTCCTCGTCGAGCAGAACGCGGTGAAAGGGTTGGAGAACGTCGATTGGGGGATTGTCCTCGATCTGGGCTCGAAGGACTTCGAAGGTCCGGCCGACGGGATTCTGGCGGATCCGCGGATCCGCGAGCTTTATCTCGGCAAGACGATGAGCAAGGGCATGACATAGTGGCGCATTGGCTGCAAATACTCGTTCTTGGCCTTTTGTTGGGCGGGGTCTACGCCATGATGGCGTCCGGGCTCACCCTGTTGTTCGGTGTGATGCGGGTGGTCAACCTGGCCCACGCCGCCTTCATCCTGATCGCGTCGTATATGACCTATGCCCTCTTCGAGGGCTTGACCCTGGACCCGATGATCTCGTTATTCGTCACCATGCCGCTCATGTTCGGGCTCGGGGTGGGGCTCTACTTGCTGCTGTTCCCGCGTCTCGAAGAAAGCCCGCGCTACGTGGAGATGACTGTCCTGCTCACCTTCGGGCTCGCACTCATCGTCGAGGGTCTGCTCACCTTCACGTTCACCGGCACATTCCGGTCGGTTCGACCCGAGTATGCCTCGACATCGATCATGATCGGGGACCTCTTCGTACCGACCAGCCAGCTTTACGCCTCGCTGATCAGCTTCGCACTGTTGATCCTGCTCTGGGTGTTTCTCCGATTCACCAAGACAGGCACGGCGATCCGGGCAACGATGCAGAACCGGGCCGCGGCTCAGATCGTTGGCGTCAACGTGCGGCGGATCTCTGCGCTTTCCTTCGGGCTAGGCATGTCCTTGGCCGGGGCCGCCGGCTCCCTGCTCAGCTTCATGTTTCCCTTCTTCCCGGCGCGTCACTGGCAGTGGATAGCCCTGCTCCTGGCACTGATCGTCCTGGGAGGCATGGGGAGCATCAAGGGTGCGGTGATCGGAGCTCTCCTCCTCGCCGTGGCCAGTGCCTTCGTCACCGACCTAGTCGGCCCCACCTGGTCACCGATCACGTTCTATCTGACACTGTTCCTCATTCTGATGGTGCGACCCCAGGGCCTTTTCGGTGCCAAGGTCAGGCTGTAGCGATGGCCGTGGTCGAGGAGAGGGAAGGGCTGCTGGGGGAGAGCCCGTTTCGCAAGCCGGGGACTAGGTCACGCCGGGTGACCTTGATCGTAGCACTCGGGTTGGTGCTGTTCTTCCCGCTGATCGCAATTCCACTGTTCGACTCGTACGCCTATGTGCTGCAGGTCGGAATGTTGATGTTGATGTGGATCGCCATGTCCTCGAGCTGGAACATCATCGGGGGGTTCGCCGGTTACATCTCCCTGGGTCACGGTGTCTTTTTCGCTATCGGTGGCTACGCGGCCGGTCTCGCCCTGGCCCACTGGGGGATCTCGCCGTTCCTGTTCTTGCCCTTTGCCGGCTTGGCCGCGATGGCCGTTGGCTTCCTCGCCGGCCTCATCACCCTCAGAACCAGAGGGCCTGCGTTCATCGTCGCCACTATCGCCATGCTCTTCCTGTTTCTGCTTTGGTTCGACAACTGGGAGTTCATCGGGGCATCCAGCGGATTGGACCTGCCGTTCCTCCAGTTCCCGGTGCAATGGCTGAAAGTCCCCTTCTATTACGCCATGGCCTTGTGTGCCATCGGGGCGGTGTACCTCGCCTATCGGGTTGCGCACTCGAAGTTCGGGCTCGGTCTGCGCGCCATCAGTCAGGACGAGACCAAGGCGGAGGTGGCGGGGATCAACACCCGTTGGTACAAGGTCTGGGCATTCGCCCTCAGTGCCTTCTTCATAGGCGTCGCTGGGGCCATTTACGGGTATTCGCTGACCCACCTGAGACCGCTCACCTTCTTTGCCATCGCCGTTGCCGCCCGGATGGTGCTGATGGCGATCATCGGCGGGCGGGGCACGGTCGCCGGGCCGGTGGTCGGGGCGATCCTGATCATCGGGGTGAACGAATTCGCGGTGCGTCAGTTCGGCGAGAGCGAGCTGAACATCGTGTTCACCGGTCTGATCCTGGTGCTCGCACTGCTCTTCTTTCCGCAGGGGATCGTCGGGAGCCTTCGCAAGTCAGGGCGGCTCCCGGCATTCCTGGACTGGGATTAGGGGCACGTAAGCTCTCCGCCGGCATGCTCACCCTGATCAGCCCGGACGGGACCGTTGGCGATCGTCTCCCCATCACCCTCGAGGAGATGCGCCGGCTGTACTCCGACATGGTCGAGGCCCGCACCTATGACCACAAATGCATGGCCATGCAACGACAGGGCCGGCTGGCCACCTATGCCCCTTTCGAGGGCCAGGAGGCGGCCCAGATCGGGGCGGCAGCGACTCTGCGACCCGACGACTGGGTGGCGGCCACCTATCGGGATGCAGCACTCATGTGGCGGGCCGGGTATCCGTGGAGCCTCCTCGTGGCGGGACGGACCGGCGACGAGCGGGGCGGGCAGGCGCCCGATGGCGTCAACGTGCTTCCGCCTTCGATAACCGTCGGCGGTCACATGATCCATGCCGTAGGGCTTGCCTGGGCCGAGGCGCTCAGGGGCTCTGACCGGGTTGCACTGACCTCGTTCGGCGATGGCGCCACGTCCGAGGGCGATTTTCACGAGGCAATGAATTTCGCTGCCGTCTTCAACACGCCGACCGTCTTCCTCTGCCAGAACAACGGCTTCGCCATCTCCTACCCCCGAGCCGAGCAGACTCGTTCCGAGTCGATTGCCATGAAGGCGGAGGGATACGGCATGCCTGGCGTCCTCGTTGATGGGAACGACGTCGCCGCCGTGTTCGAAGTCGTGCGTGAGGCGGTCACAAGGGCACGAAGAGGTGGAGGGCCGACCCTCATCGAAGCGGTGACCTACAGACTCGGCCCTCATACCACAGCCGACGATCCGAACCGCTACCGCGACGAGGACGACGCCGTGGAATGGCGTGAGAAGGATCCCCTCGAACGGGTGCGTCTCCTCCTCGAGAGGGCCGGCGGCTGGACCCCCGAATGGCAGACCGACCTCGAGACGCGAGCAGCGGACGTGATCGAGGAGGCAGTAGCAATGGCCGAGGCGCTGCCCCAGCCGACCGCCGAGGAGATGCTGCTGCGCATGTACGAGCAGCCGACGTCGTCTATCGAGTCTCAGTTGCGAGAGATCGGCTCATGAGCGAGCTGACCCTGGCCCAGTCCCTCAACGGGGCGCTGGCGACCGCGCTCGAATCCGATGAGCGCGTGGTGTTGCTCGGCGAGGACATCGGTCGGACCGGGGGAGTGTTCAGGATCACGGACGGGTTGCGGGACAAATACGGGGAGGACCGAGTGTTCGACACCCCGGTGGCGGAGTCCGGGATAGTTGGAGCGGCATTCGGGATGGCGATCGCCGGGATGCACCCTGTGGCCGAGCTCCAGTTCCTCGGTTTCTCGTATCCGGCATACGACCAGATCATCAACCACGTCGCACGTATCCGGAACCGCTCCAACCACCGCTTCACTGCTCCGCTGGTGATACGTGTCCCTTTCGGTGGCGGCATTGGAGCCGCCGAACATCATTCGGAGTCGACTGAAGCGATATACGCCCACATCCCGGGTCTCAAGGTGGTGGTCCCGTCGACTCCGTCCGACGCTCGAGGTTTGCTTCTGGCCGCCATCGAAGACCCCGACCCGGTGCTCTTCCTCGAGCCGATCCGCCTCTACCGGGCGGTCAAGGAAGAGGTCCCCGACTCGTATTACACGACAGAAATCGGCCCGCTGAGGGTCGAGCGCGAAGGTGAGGACATAACCGTGGTGTCTTGGGGGGCGATGATGAAAGAGGCGCGGGCGGCAGCGGCCCGTCTCGAGGAGTCCGGAGTATCTGTGGAGGTACTCGACTTGCGCACCCTCTCTCCGATCGACGCCGATGGCATTGTCCGGTCGGCCACTAAGACGGGGCGGGTGGTAGTGGTCCATGAAGCCCCCCGGACCGCAGGCATGGGGGCGGAAGTGGCCGCAATCGTCCAGGAGCGCGCCCTCTACTCGCTCACGGCGCCGGTACGTCGCGTGACGGGTTGGGACACCGTCTTCCCGCTGAAGCGATCTGAGGGCCATTACCTTCCGACTGTGGATCGGATCGTGCAGGTTGCACAAGAGACTCTGGAGGCCTAGTGGCGAGGGAATTCCTCCTGCCTGACATCGGTGAGGGCCTCACCGAGGCAGAGATCGTGCGGTGGCTCGTCCCCGAGGGGGGGCGTGTCGAGGCCGACCAACCCGTGGTCGAGGTCGAGACCGACAAAGCCGTGGTCGAGATCCCCTCTCCGTATGCCGGCACGGTCCTTCGTCACGGTGGGGTCGAGGGGGAGACGATTCGGGTCGGGTCGGTGCTTGTCGTCATCGGTGACGACGGCGAGATCGCCACCTCAACCGACTCCACCTCCGAGCGAGAACCGACTCACGCCGCACCGCCCATCGTCGGCAGCCTCAGCGAGGAAGCAGAGGTGCTCTCCCCGGTCGGAGCAGGGGAAAGGACCAAGGAAGTCAAGGCGCTTCCCATAGTGCGCAAGCTGGCCAGGGAAATGGGGGTGGATCTGGGACAGGTGCGCGGGTCAGGCCCCGAGGGCAGAGTCACCCGAGAGGACGTGCTGGCGGCCGCTCCATCGGCAACGGAGGCTGCGGCACAGGCTGAGGAATCGACGCCGCAGGAAGGGACCGCGTCGCCCTCGGAGGATTCCGGTGAGGACGAGCGTCGTCCTTTGTCCCGGTTGCGCCGAACCATTGCCTCCAATATGGCGAGAAGCTGGGCCGAGATACCCCACGTCACCACTTTCGACGAGGTGGATGCGACGAGGCTCGTGGAGATCCGATCCGCCCTCAGCGCACGTCACGAGGTGAAACTCCCGATGGAGGCGCTGGTCATCAAGGCAGTCATACCGGCCCTCGAGGCCTTTCCCGACTTCAACGCCACCCTCGACGGCGACGACCTGATCGTCCATGGCGCCCATCACATCGGGATCGCGGTCGACACACCCGATGGGCTTCTTGTGGCAGTGGTGCGCGACGCCGCGGCCCTCGCGGTCCTCGACATTGCCTCTGAGGTCCGGCGTCTCGGAGAAGGTGCACGGGAAAGGTCACTCGCCCCCGACGAGCTGACCGGCCAGACCTTCACTGTTTCCAACATCGGGGCCGTGGGTGGAGGTCAGGGAACTCCGATCGTTCCCTACGGCACGACGGCGATCCTCTCGGTGGGCCGCGCCCAGGAGAAGGTCGTGGTGAGCAACGGGGATTTGGCAATTGCGCCCATCATGCCCTTGTCGCTGTCGTACGACCACAGGGTCATCGACGGCGCCCAGGGTCGGCGTTTCATGGCCCTGGTGATCGAGAACCTGGAGGAACCGGCGCTGTTTCTCGCCGGTTGAGGGGCCGGTCGGATCTGGAACATCGTCTCGATCCAGAGCCAGCTTCCCGAGGTTATGCGGACCCGATGCGCCTCTATTCCACGATCATGTTCGGCGATTCACCCCTCACCCGGTCCCAGCGGGAGATGAGCGCTGTCGTCACCTCAGAGGTGAACGAGTGCCACTACTGAATAGCGGCGCATCTGCACGACCTCCGGGATGAGGTCGACGATCAACAGATGGTGGACTGGTTCGCCGAGGATTGGCGGAGCGCCGGCCTCGACGATGCCACCATGGCCCTGCTCTTGTTCGCCGAGCGCCTCACCGATGATTGCGCCTCGGTCAGCGCGGAGGATGTGGCCCAACTGAGGGCATGGCTACGACGACAGGGCCGTCTCCAGTTGTGT
Organism: Acidimicrobiia bacterium; assembly: GCA_029240695.1. GTDB lineage: Bacteria > Actinomycetota > Acidimicrobiia > Spongiisociales > ZC4RG35 > JARDZU01. Next base: position 21,226 of record JARDZU010000022.1, read on the forward strand.
TCAGGTCGGCGCCTACTTCGACTACATCAACCGGAGCCGAGGGCCTCGGAGTG
>JARDZU010000023.1 GCA_029240695.1 Acidimicrobiia bacterium
CGCGCGTCCAGACGAACACGACGAAGGTCCTCGGGGTCCGGTAGCCGGGTCACCCACCCCCCTTCCTCCAATCGATCGATGACGCCGGTGAGCGTGGCGGGGTGAATACCCGTTGCCGACGCTACTTCGCTGGGCGACACCGGCCCATGACGCGCGATCAGGTCCAGGACCTCGAGATCGGGCCCCCTCAACTCCACCCTGGCACCGACGGCGTCATTGAGTTGATGCAGCAGGGCGATGAGATCTCGGAGATGATGCTGGATCGGGTTGCCCCTGGGTCCCCAGGCCCTGCTCACCGTTCGTGGGCGGAACTCCGGCCTCCCGCGCACCACACCCATCGCACTCAACCCACACGGAACCGGCTGGCTGCTGGTGTCTGTCTACGGCCGGGTGGACTGGGTGAGAAATCTTCGGGCGGCTGGAGAGGCCGTGGTCACGAAGAGACGACGGACCTTTCCGGTTACCTCGCAGGAGCTCACCACAGACCAGGCGGCCCCCATCGTGCGAGATCTGCTGGCGTCGCTGAGCCCGTTCGTGCGCCCGGTGATTGGCTCCTATTTCGCCACCGACATATCGGCGCCGATCGAGGCATGGCAGGACGAAGCCCGAAGGCACCCGGTGTTCATCCTCACCCCAGCTTGAATCTCACGCTTTGACAACGTTGTCCTGCTACTCAACCGTCACCGTCTTGGCCAGATTGCGCGGCTTGTCCACGTCCATTCCCTTCGCCGTCGCCACGTAATAGGCGAGCAGCTGTAGCGGCACGACGGCGGTGACCGTGCACAGCAGGTCCGGCCCGGCCGGCACCCGGATCACATGGTCGGCGACGTGTCCGATATCGTCACCCTCTTCGGCGACGAGCACAATGGTCCCGCCCCTCGCTTTCATCTCCTCCATGTTGGAGAGGGTCTTGGCCTGGACGTGGCTGTCGGTGGCCACGCCGACAACCACGACACCCGGCTCGATGAGTGCGATCGGGCCGTGCTTCATTTCCCCAGCCGCATATCCCTCGGCCCGAACGTAGGCGATCTCCTTGAGCTTCAGGGCACCCTCCATCGCTATCGGGAAGTCGCCGGACCGGCCCAGGAAGAACCAATCCCGGGTATCGGACCAGGGCTCCGCCATCGTCCTCAGCTCCTCGGCTCGGGCCAGCACGGCTTCGACCTGGTCGGGCAGCCGAAGCAGCTCCTTCACCTGAAGCTCGATTGCCCCAGGGTCGAGCGCCCCCCGTACCTGGGCCAGATAGAGACCGAGCAACTGCATGGCCACGAGTTGAGTTGTGAAGGTCTTCGTCGCCGCCACACCGATCTCGGGTCCGGCCCTGGTGTATAAAACGGCGTCCGACTCCCGAGCCAGCGCGGACTCGACCACGTTCGACACGCCGATGACCACCGACCCCTGCGCCCTGGCGTAGCGGACTGCGGCCAGGGTGTCGATGGTCTCGCCCGATTGGCTGATGCCGATCACAAGCGAGCGGTCGTCGAGCACCGGATCGCGGTATCTGAACTCGGAGGCGATGTCGATCTCCACCGGGAGACGAGTCCAACGCTCGATCGCGTACTTGGCCATCATCGCCGCGTGGTACGAGGTGCCGCACGCAACCACGAAGACCTTGTCGATCTCACGCAGGATCTGCGGGTCGATGGTCAGCTCGTCCAGCACCACCCGACCCGGGGACTCGACCCGGCCGGCGAGGGTGTCCGTGATGGCGTGCGGCTGCTCGAAGATCTCCTTGAGCATGAAGGTGTCGAACCCACCCTTCTCCGCCGCCTCGAAATCCCACTCCACGAGGCGCTCGTCGAGCGGCATGCTGTTGCCGCCCAGGTCGGTCAAGATGACCTTGTCAGGACGGATCTCGACCACCCGGTCGTCCTCCACGATCACCATGTGACGGGTGTGCTCGAGAAAGGCAGGGATGTCGGAAGCCAGGAAGTTCTCACCCTTGCCCCGGCCCACCACCAGCGGCGAGCCGCGCCTTGCCCCCACCAGGACATCGGGCTCCGACTTCCGCATTACGACAAGGGCGAGAGCCCCGTCGGCCTGGTTCATGACGCTGCGCACCGCGTCAGCCAGGGGAAGGTCGGCCATCTCCTCGATCATGTGAGCGACCACCTCGGTGTCGGTGTCGCTCTCGAACTCGTGGCCGGTCTCGATGAGCTTGCCCTTGAGGTCGACCCAGTTCTCGATGATCCCGTTGTGGGCAACCACCACATCCCGGTTGCAGTCGAGATGGGGATGGGCGTTGCCGGTGTTGGGCGCGCCGTGGGTGGCCCAGCGGGTGTGGCCGATCCCGGTGTGAGCCTCGGCCAGGTCTTCACGATCGACCAGGCCTTGCAGATCGGCGATACGACCGGCCTGCTTGAGGACGGTCAGCGACCCGCCGTGGTTGAGGGCCACCCCAGCCGAGTCGTATCCCCGATACTCGAGCCGGGCCAGACCCGGCATCAAGACGTCGATTACCGGCTTCGGCCCGACGTATCCAACGATTCCGCACATATCAGTTCCTTGCTATTGCTGCTCGTTCTGAATGCAATACGTCACGTACTTGTGACGATCTGCATCAGGAACGCGGGTGATGCGTGCGGGGGGCCGATGAATCGGCGCTCACGGGTGGGTCTCTGTTCCGGAATCGCTTCCGGGTTTTGCTCCCATCCTGACGACCTGAGCCGGCCGGGAAGGCATCCGCCGAAGATTTCGATGACCTTCCTCCTCGTCACCTCATTGTGAAATGAGGTCTGGCGCTGTTTCGTCTCGCGCACGCATTATGTCTCGGTTGGCTATCCCTCCTTCCCCATCGACGTCTGAGTGACGCTCGACAAGCGATCAGCGTAGCGTCTCGCCGCTTCTTCGCTAGGGGCCTCCACCATGACCCTGATCAAGGGCTCGGTGCCCGACGCACGGACCAGCACCCTTCCCTCCTCGCCCAACTCGGTCTCCACGGCTCGCACCTCTTCCCAGAGAGCGCCGGCGTCGTCGAGACTGGCGCCGCGGCCAACCCGAACATTCTGAAGGATCTGCGGATACTCGGTGATGGCCTCTGCCCGAAGCTCACGCAGCTCCTTGCCCGTCCCGGCAACTACATCGAGGAGGCGTAACCCTGTGAGCAGACCGTCTCCGGTGTGGCCCTTATCGAGGAAGATGATGTGACCCGACTGCTCTCCCCCCAGGATCGCCTTGTGCTCGAGCATGGCCTCCATCACGTAGCGGTCACCGACCTTGGTCTCCACCAGGTCGATGTCTACCTCTGCCATCGACTTGCGGAACCCGAGATTGGACATGACTGTCGCGACCACCAGATTCTTCTTCAATGAACCCTGGGCCTTCATGTATCGGGCAACGATGGCGAGGATGACATCGCCGTTGGCCACCCGGCCGTCCTCATCGATGGCGATTAGCCGGTCGGCGTCCCCGTCGAATGACAGGCCGATCCGCCCCTGGGCTTCGCGGGCGAGCATCTCGGGATGGGTGGCGCCGCAGCCGTCGTTGATGTTGGTCCCATCGGGAGCGTCGGCCAGCACAAGAAGGTCTGCTTTGAGCCGGGTGAACAACATCGGCGCCGCCTTGAAGGCCGCCCCGTTGGCGCAGTCGAGGGCGACCTCGACGCTGCTCAGGTTGTACTTGGAGAGAGCGGCGAGGTGATCGACATAGCGCTCCAGGGCATCGCCGTCCACGAACCGCGTCCCGATGTCTGGCCCGACCTTGGACCTCGCCTCGGGTGAACGCAGCCTGTCCTCCAGCTCCCGCTCCACTTCGTCGGGGAGCTTGGTGCCTCGGGCAGCGAGGAGCTTGATCCCGTTGTCCTCCGCCGGGTTGTGAGAGGCGGAGACGATCGCCCCCATCGTTGCCCCTGACGTTGCGGTGAGATAGCTGATCCCTCCGCTCGGCAGGATGCCGACGTCGACCGTGTCGACACCCATCGAATGGAACCCTGCCTGGAGTGCGGATGAGAGCATCTCACCGGAACGCCGGGTATCGCGCCCCACCACCACTGGGCCGCCGCGGAGATACGAGCCGGCGGCGCGCCCGATGAGGAGAGCCAGTTCGGCGGAGAGATCAGACCCGGCCACCCCGCGCACGCCGTCGGTGCCGAAGATGGGTTTGCCCTCGTCGAGGAGACGACGGAGGTCGACCAACTTCAGCGCTTCGTGTACTGAGGCGCCCGACGAGCCTTGCGCAACCCGTACTTCTTGCGTTCGACGACCCGGGCGTCACGAGTGAGCAGCCCGGCCTTCTTGAGAACGGGCCGTAGCTCCTCGTCGAGCTCGATGAGGGCCCGGGAGATACCGAGGCGCAGCGCATCGGCCTGGCCCGTGAGCCCGCCACCCTCGAGCGTGGCGAGTACGTCGTAGCGGCCCTGAGTCTGCGTTATCTGCAGCGGCTCCATGACCCTGAGCCGGGTGGCCATGGTCGGGAAATAATCCTCTAGTGGCCGGCCGTTGAGGGTCACCTGGCCCGAGCCGTCGACCAGACGAACCCTGGCCACGGAGGCCTTGCGACGGCCGGTGGCCTGGACGAGTGGCTTGGCCATCAGAGTTCCACCTTTCGAATCTTCAGCTCGAGAGCCGTGGGCTTCTGAGCGACATGGGGATGTTCGGGCCCGGCATAGACCTTCAGCTTGCGGGCCATCTGTCGGCCCAGCTTGGTCTTGGGAAGCATGCCAACGACAGCGCGCTCGATGATCGCTTCGGGGCGGCGCTCACGGAGGCGGTCGAAGGTCTCTGCCTTGATGCCTCCCGGATAACCGGAGTGCCGGTAGTAGATCTTGGTCTGACTCTTGTCCGACGTGACGGCCACCTTCTCGGCGTTCACCACGATGACGAAATCGCCACCATCGACGTGCGGCGCATACGTTGGCTTGTGCTTGCCACGGAGCACCGTGGCGATCTCGGAGGCGAGACGGCCCAACGGCAGGTCGGTGGCGTCGACGACCAGCCAGGCACGCTCGATATCGCCCGGCTTGGGCGAATAGGTCTTGTTCATGGTCATGAGTAATCCTCGGCAGGTTGAAGATACCGGGGAGCGTTTGGGGAAACGGCTCCCGATCAGGGAGCAGGCATATGCTACGCCGACTGTCACTCCTAGGCCAATCGCGATGATCACCCTCACCGACATCCAGGAGGCGCGGGCCCGCTTCGAGGGGAATGTCACCGAGACTCCGCTCGTTTGGTCCCAATCCTTCAGCCGACTCACCGGACGCGACGTCTTTCTCAAGGCCGAGTGCATGCAGCGGGCCGGGTCGTTCAAGATCCGTGGAGCCCTGAATGTCTTGACAAGGCTCGATGGCAAGCCGGTGGTGGCAGGGTCCGCGGGCAATCATGCTCAGGGCGTCGCTCTCGCCTCGGCCTTCACGGGCTCACCCTGCACCATCTTCATGCCGGAGACGGCGCCGATCCCGAAAGTCAAGGCCACTGAGGACTACGGGGCCGACGTGAGGCTGGTCGGGTTCTCACTGGCGGATGCGGTCGAGGCTGCTGTGGAGCACGCCAGGCAAACCGGCGCCCATTTCGTGCATCCCTACGACGACCCGCTCATCGTCGCAGGCCAGGGCACCCTCGGGCTCGAGTTGCTGGAGCAGCTGCCAGAGGCCGGCACGATCGTCATTCCGACCGGTGGCGGGGGCCTTCTCGCAGGAATTGCCCTGGCCGTCAAGACGCTTCGCCCTTCGGTGATGGTGATCGGAGTCGAAATCGAGCCAGCCGCGGTCTACGCCGAGAGCAGACGTCGCGGCGTGCTGGTCAGAGACTTCCCGCGTGGCCTGCCCACTGTCGCCGACGGCATCGCCGTATCGGTCCCCTCCGATCTCGTGTGGGAGATCACAGGCGAGCACGTCGACCACATCCTCGTGGTCAACGACGCCCAGACCACAGCCGCACTGGCTTATGTCCTCGACCGGTCCAAGATCGTCGTCGAGGCAGCAGGCGCGGTCGGTGTGGCCGCCCTGATGGAGAAGCTGATCCCGGACGACGCACCCGACCCGATCTGCATCGTTCTCTCCGGAGGGAACATCGACTTGATGTTCCTGGGCAAGGCCGTTCGGCACGGCCTCGAGGCATCAGGGCGATTCGCCGAGTACACGGTCCGTGTACCCGACCAACCGGGCAACCTCGCCACGGTGCTGCAGACCATCGCCGGTGAGGGCGGCAACGTGCTCCTGGTCGAGCATCATCGGGAGGGCTTCGGGCTCCGTTTCGGCTGGGTCGAGATCGCGATCTCCGTCGAAACCAGGGACGCCGACCACGCCTCCCGCATCTCGCACTCGCTGGAGCCATACCGGGGTTGACTCGAACTGGCCTGGGGGACCTCCCCCAGGGGGCTGTCCCCCATGTTTGGTTAGCCCAGCACCGGGCACCATGGCATCTCACGGCGTGGACGGCTGTGATCCACGCCATCAGGAGGATTCATCAAATGCATCAGCCGAGAACGAATCTGAGCAAGGCATTTTCCAAAGGGCGCACCCGTCGGCGTCCACCGAGCCCTCAGGTCAAGAGCGCACCTTCGGCTTCTCCGCTCGACGCCATCGTCAGGGGCTTGGCATCGGTCGGGGAAAGGTTCAGCGGTCGGCCCCAATTCCGGGTTCCCTGAATGGGTAGGGGGGAGGAGGGCGTCCTCCCCCCTACCCGGGCAAACCCCCCTGGCCTCAGTAACCCACCTCCCACAGCGTGAGCCCGTGCGGTGGAGCCACGGTCGCCACTCGACTTCGGTCGCCATCGCCGACGATTTCACGCACCGAAGCTCCAGGGGTGAATCCTCGTCCCACGTCGTAACTGAGCCCCACCAAAGAGCGCACCATCTGGTGACAGAAGGCATTCGACCTTATCCAATAATGGAGACGCTCACCGTCGGCCTCCCATCTTGACTCGTCGACCCGGCGGACGTTGGTTGCCCCCCCGACCGAACGACAGAATGCGCTGAAGTCGAGCTCACCTACGAACTCGGGAGCCACAGCTGCCATCGCGCCGAGATCGAGGCGGGAGCCGACATGCCACTCGAATCCGCGGGCCAGCGGGTCAGGAGCGGTCCCGGTCGACATCGTGTACCGATACCGGCGCCAGCTGGCCGAGAGTCGTGCGTGGAAGTCGTCGTCGGCGATCGTGATGGCGGTGACAGCGATCTCGGGACCGACGATCCCGTTGAGGGAGCGGGCGAGCCTCTCCAGATCGGGGGCCTCGGCGACCACCAAGGAGACCACCTGCCCTCTGGCGTGGACTCCGGCGTCGGTGCGCCCCGCCACTGCAGTCTCCACCGGGCTTCCCAGCACCGCCTTCAACGCCGCTTCGAGATCGCCCTGGACGGTCCGCATCCCCTCCTGGTAGGCGTAACCCCTGAAACCCGAGCCGTCATAGGCCAGGTCGAGGCGCAGAGTGGTCATCCGGTCAGGGCTGAGAACACTGCGAAGGGGACGCCGATGAGCGTGCGGAAGATGGCGGCGATCGCAAAGCCGATCAACACCGATACGGCGGCGTTCCGGGTGTCGATATTGGCCGCCTCCTTGGTGCCAACCACCAGGACGACCAGGTACCAGATCAGACCGATGGCGCCGCCGACCCTGCCGAACAATTCCAGGACCAGCGGCAGGACGGCAAGGCCCTGTAGAGCGATGAAGGTCTGGGGCCGGCCTGTCGACTGGAACAGCCGGGTGGCGGCGAACCACGAGGCAAAGCCGAGGATCAGCCAGGAAACCACACCGGAAATCACATACTCGAAGAGGCCCGGCAGGGAAAAGATCTCGATCGCCCCCCTGAGCAAGAGCGTGCCCACATAAGTGACTGCAGCCACGAGCGCCACGAGAATGGCGGCGTCTGCCGCCGAATCACCGTCGAAGTACGCCTCGGTGAAGGGTTTGCGGTCGAGAATGGCGGCACGGCCCGCCCGGGAGAACATTCTGCTCACAGTCGGGCGAGGGTAGTGCTCGGGCCGACGACGTTGGCGATGTTCAGGGCGAGTCAGGGGCGCCGCTGGCAAGGACGCAGGACGAAGGCGCACTGGCCCGTTCGTCGAGGGCGAGGACGCAGCCAGCGGTGTCACCATGCCGTCCTGAACGCGGCAAACGTTGGCGGTCTGGGCACTTGCCTTAGCGCCTGAGACGGACCCTCTCGATCGAGTGATCCGGGGCTTTCCTCAGTATGAGACTCGCCCGTTCCCGGGTGGGGAGGATGTTCTCGAAGAGATTGACCTCGTTGATCCGGGCCCAGATATCGAAAGCCACCGCCGACGCCTTGTCGTCGCTGAGGTCGGCGTAGCGATGGAAATAGGCATCGGGCTGTGTGAAGGCGGTATCGCGAAGCGTGATGAACCTTTCGATGTACCACCCTCGTACGGCTTCCGGGTCGGCGTCCACGAAGATCGAGAAATCGAAGTAGTCGCTGACAAAGGCGCCGACACCCCCGGCCTGAAGGACGTTGAGACCCTCGAGGATCAGGATGTCGGGCCGGTTGATCCCCCGGGTCTCGCCCTCGAGCACGTCGTAGGCGAAGTGGGAGTAGACCGGGACCTCGAGATGGTCGGCTCCTCCCTTGGCCCGGGCGACGAATTCGAGGAGAGCTCGGCGGTCGTAGCTCTCGGGGAAGCCTTTTCGGTCCATCAGCCCTCTCTCCTCCAGCACCGCGTTGGGATAGAGGAAACCGTCGGTGGTCACCAGCTCGACACGCGGGTGCTGGGGCCATCTGGCGAGGAGCTCTTGGAGAACTCGGGAGATCGTCGACTTCCCCACCGCCACCGAACCGGCGACCCCGATCAGGAAGGGTCTGGGCCGCGGCGGGGCACCGAGGAATGTGTCGGTGACGGTCGCCAGCTGATGGCTGCCCTGGACGTGAAGGTTGAGGAGACGAGAGAGGGGGAGGAAACTGTGCTCGACCATGTCGATGTCGAGATTGACATTGATTCCCCGGATCTTCTCGAGATCCGACTCGGTCAGGGTCAGCGGGGTGTTGGCCCGGAGCGCGGCCCATTCATCACTGGTGAAATCGAGGTAGGTCGGCTCGCTCAACAGCGTTCAGGCTAACCATCGAGATTCGCCATTTTTTCGCTAAGTCCGAGCACGAAACGGCCGATATACCCACTGATGGGACAGTTCCAGGGCTCTCTTCGCTTGCCCGGCGACAGCCGTCCCCTTCCCGCGACCTTCCAACTCACCGAAGGGCGACTCCAGGTGGCCTCCGGCGATCACATCATCGGCGACTGGTCGGTGGACACCATCGACATATCCCACGTTCCCGAGGGTGTCCGGGTAAAGGCAGAGGGCGAGGTCCTCTTGATCGAAATCGCCGATCGTGACGCGTTCACCCAGGCGGCTGCCGCTCTGGCTCACAAGCCCAAGCGTCTCAGCCGGCCCAAACGGGCTGCAACGACGCCGGCGACGCCGGCACCCCTCTCCCCCCAGCCCGTCGCTCCAAAAGCCATCGAAGTGAAAACGCCGAAGGTGAAGAGACCGAAGGCGGCCAAGGTGCGGGGCGAATCGAAGGTCGGTACCTACCTGACCACGGCACAGGAGAGATTCGGGTCGAAACTCCCCAACTGGGTCTTCGGTCGTTGGGGCATCGCCGCCGCCGTTGCCCTCATTGCCCTGTGCGTGATCTTCGCCGAGCTTGTGTCCAACCTGCTCCTGATTGCAGGTGTGGTGGTGTTGCTAGTCGGTGGTGTGACCATGCTGGACACAGTTATCGCTCGACGTCTCCTGCATCACAAGATCACGCCGATCCAGGTGGTCATCGGCGGAGGCGGCATCTTCGTCGTGGGCCTGATTGTCGGCATCGCGGCGTAGGCGTCGCTTCGCTGCGCATTTCTAGGTTGTAAGTGGTACGTACCCCATGACCCGCCACCTAGAACCTAAAACCATCTTCTAACTCGTCGTCAGACGAGTTCGATGACCGCTTCCTCGGCGCCATCACCACGACGGGGGCCGAGTTTGGTGATCCGGGTGTAGCCGCCCTGGCGGTCGGCGTATCGCGGGGCAACGTCGTCGAAGAGTTTGACCACGGCTTCCCGATTGGGGATGGTCCGCATCACGGTCCGCTTGGCGTGAAGGTCTCCCTTGCGAGCCTTCGTGATCAGCTTCTCGGCCAATGGCCTAACGGCCTGAGCGCGAGGCAGCGTCGTCGTTACCTTCTCGTGCAGGAAGAGCTCGATGGCCAAATTGGCCATGATCTTTCGATCGTGCGACGGCGAGCCACCGAAACGAGGCCCTTTGCGGGGGCGTGGCATCAGTGGTTGCCGCCGGCGTCCGCCAGGCTGAGTCCGAGCTCGTCGAGCTTGGCCGTCACCTCTTCGAGGCTCTTCTGACCGAAGTTGGTGATGTTGAGCAGGTCGTCCGAGGTCCGCTCCACCAACTCCCCAACCGTCTTGATCTGGGCACGGCGCAAGCAGTTGCGGGGACGCTCCGAGAGATCGAGCGCCTCGATCGGGAGCTCGAGATCCGGGGAACCTGAGAATTCGGGAGTGACCTCGCCCAACTCCAGACCCTGACCCTCCCCCATGTCGGCGAAGAGGCCCATCAACTCACGAAGGGTCTTGCCCGCCGAGGAGATGGCCTCGCCGGGCTCGATTGCGCCGTTGGTCTCGACGTCGAGCACGAGCCGATCGAAGTTGGTCATCTGACCGACCTGAGTGTTCTCGACCTTGTAGGACACCTTGCGCACCGGAGAGAAGATGGAATCGACGGGGATCACTCCGATCACCGAGCTCGAGCCCTTGTTGCCGTCGGCGGTGCGGTATCCCACACCGGGAGCGACGGTCATCTCCATCTCGAGCCTGCCACTTGCACTGAGGGTTGCAATGTGCAGATCAGGGTTCACGATCTCGACGCCGGCGGGGAGTTTCATATCCCCCGCTTTCACCTCCCCGGCGCCCTTGGCCGAGAGGTAGAGGGTCTGGGTGTCGGTGTCCTCGAGGCGGACGACGATCCGCTTGATGTTGAGGATGATGTCGACCACGTCCTCGACCACACCGGGGATGGTCGAGAACTCGTGCTCGACTCCCTCGATTTGGATTGTCGTTACCGCTGCACCGGGAATGCGCGACAAGAGGGTTCGACGCAAGGTGTTGCCAAGGGTGTATCCGAATCCAGGCTCGAGAGGCTCGACGACGATCCTCGACCTGACATCTGTGATCGTTTCCTCTTCGATCTGGGGGCGCTGAACAATCAACAAGGCATTACCTCACTTCGAGTAGAGCTCGACGATCAACTGCTCGTTGATGGCTGTGTCGATCTGGTCCCTTCGGGGGTGATCGGTCACGTCCACCTTCCGCTCGCCAAGGTCGACATGGAGCCAGGCCGGAGCCTCGCGTCCCTGTGTGTCCACGGCATGCTGGATGACGATTGCGTCTTTGCTCTTGTCTTTAAGGGTGACCACGTCACCGGGACGAACTTGATACGACGGTATGTCCACCTTCCTCCCATTCACCTGGAAGTGCCCGTGGTTGACGAGCTGGCGGGCCTGGGGTCGAGTCGCGGCGAGACCAGCGCGCCACACGACGTTGTCCAGCCTCTGCTCCAGGAGCTGGAGGAGGTTGTCGCCGGTGATACCAGGGCGACGTGCGGCCTCCTTGTAGTAAAGGCGAAACTGGCGCTCGAGGACTCCGTACATGGTCCGCAGCTTCTGCTTCTCGCGGAGCTGGATCAGATAGTCGCTCTCACGGATGCGGCCACGACCGTGCTGGCCGGGGGGATAGGGACGACGATCGACCGGGCACCGCTTCGACTGGCAGAGGGGGGTGCGGGCGCGACGGCATGGCTTGTGACGGGGTCCGGTGTAACGAGCCATCAGCCGCGCCTTCGCTTCTTGGGGCGACAGCCGTTGTGCGGGATCGGTGTCACGTCACGAATCCAGGTGACTTCCATCCCCATGTTCTGCAGAGTCCTGACCGCCGTGTCACGGCCCGAGCCGGTTCCGCTCACGATGACGTCGAGCTTGCGGATGCCGTGCTCGCCGGCCCGGCGGGCAGCTTCCTCCGCCGCAACCTGCGCCGCGTACGGAGTCGACTTGCGGGACCCCTTGAAACCGACCGAGCCACCAGATGTCCATGCGACGGTCGCCCCGGTCTGATCGGTGATCGAAATAATCGTGTTGTTGAAACTCGCCTTGATATGAGCCTGGCCGTGGGCGATGTTCCTTCGCTCCCGACGACGCACCCGCTTGGCGCCTTGTTGCTTTGCCACTCTCTGCAAACTCCTACTTGGTGACCTTTTTCTTGCCAGCAATGGCCATGCGACGCCCCTTGCGGGTGCGCGCATTGGTGTGAGTGCGCTGACCGCGCACGGGCAGGCCGCGACGGTGGCGGATGCCCTGATAACTGCCGATCTCGATCTTTCGCTTGATGTTCTGCTGGACTTCCCGCCGCAAGTCGCCTTCGACTTCGAAATTCGCCTCGATGAAACGGCGGATCCGGGTCACCTCATCGTCGGTGAGTTGACGGATCCTGGTGTCGGGATCGACCCCGGTCTCGGCACACACCTTCTGGGCTCGGGTCAACCCGATGCCGTAGATGTAGGTGAGTCCGATCTCGAGTCTCTTGTCCCTCGGAAGGTCGACGCCTGCGATACGTGCCACTCAGATCATCCTTGCCGTTGCTTGTGACGGGGATTGCTGCAGATCACCCAGACGCGGCCACGACGTCGAATGATCCGACATTTCTCACACATCTTCTTGGTGGAAGGCCGCACCTTCATCATCTGCTCCAAAACTCGAAATGGCCCGTCGCACGAGACAACCTGAACCCAGAAACTGATTCGGGGGTAGGGGACAATTTCGTCCGGGCATGAATACGCGTTGAACGACGCGAAAAAGCGCCGCTACGACTCGTAATGTTACCCCCGGGCCGCACTTTGCTCAAATTCCACTGGAATCGGCTCTTCGCCGGCAGTAAATACTTGAGGCCCATCGGGTGTCAGGCAAACCGTGTGCTCCCAATGCGCCGAAAGGGAGCCATCGGCGGTCCGGACCGTCCACCCGTCATCGTCAACGGATGTGTGTCTGGCGCCGGCGTTGAACATGGGCTCGATGCAGAGCGCCATCCCGGTTCTCAGACGAAGCCCCTGACCGGGTCGCCCGTAGTTGGGGACCTGTGGCTCCTCATGCATCTGACGGCCGATGCCATGACCCACATACTCCTCAACGACCCCAAAATCGTTGCTCTTTCCGACCTCGGCCACCGCGGCCCCGATGTCCCCGAGATGACCACCCTTTCGCACCTCGCGAATGCCGACCCAAAGGGCATCTTCTGTCACGTCGATGAGTCGCTGTGCCTCGGCACTCACCAGACCAATCGGCATGGTGAACGCGGCATCGCCGTGGAATCCCTCGAAGATCGCCCCGGCGTCGACCGAGAGGATGTCACCCTCCTCGAGACGCCGGTCCGAAGGTATGCCGTGGACGATCACGTCGTTCGGTGAGAGGCAGAGGGTTGCGGGATAGGTGCCGTGATAACCGAGGAAGGAAGAGGAGCACCCACGCTCTTCGAGGATCCGGGCAGATATCTCCTCGAGATCCAATAGCGACACCCCAGGAGCAGCCGCGGCACGCACGGCCTCGTGGATGGCCGCAACCGCTGCGCCGGCCTTCGCCATCTTGGCGAACTCGCGCCGGGACTTGATGGTGATCATCGGCCCAGCGCCTTCAGGATCCGCTCGGTGACGACGTCGATCTCCCCCAGCCCATCGACAGCGACGAGGATGCCCCGATCCCGGTAGAGGTCGAGCAAGGGGGCGGTCTGCTCCTGATACACCTTGAAGCGGTTCCGGATGGTGTCCTCCGAGTCGTCGGCGCGTCCCCGACCCAGCAGGCGCTCCACCAGCGCGTCCTCGTCGATCGCAAACTCCAAGGCGGTGTCGAGGCCGTCGACGCCGATCAGCCCGTCGAGGGCAACTACCTGGCCTGCAGTGCGAGGGAATCCATCGAGGATGTATCCCTTGGCGGCATCGGGCTCGGCCAGCCGGTCACGAAGCATCTCGACAGTGATCTCGTCGGGGACGTACTCCCCCGCCTTCATGATGGAGTCGACCAAGCGGCCAAGCTCGGTCCCCGTGGAGACGTGATGACGGAACATGTCTCCGGTGGAGATGTGGGGGATACCGAGACGATCCGCCACCCGGGCCGCCTGAGTGCCCTTGCCGGCGCCAGGTGGTCCGATGAACAGAATCCTCACGTGAGGATCCCCTCATAGTTCCTCATCGTCAACTGGGACTCGATCTGCTTCATCGTCTCTAGCGCGACTCCGACCACGATGAGGATCGAGACCCCGGAGAAGGCAATGTTGACCTCCCAAACCGCCCCGGCGATGGCGGGGAGGATGGCGATCAGCGCCAGGAAGATGGATCCGGGCAGGGTGATCCGGTTGAGGATGAAGGCGAGGTGCCTCGCAGTCTGCCGTCCCGGGCGCACCCCCGGCACGAAGCCACCCTGTCGCTGGATCATCTCGGCCTGCTTCTCCGGGTCGAACTGGATGGCGGTGTAGAAGTAGGTGAAGAAGATGATGAGGGCGAAGAGGATGAGGATGTACCACCAGCTCACGCCACCCGTCCCGCCACCGAGGTTGCCGTCGATCCATCGATATACGGATTGCACCCATGCTGCATCGGACGGAATGGCGGTGATGATCAGGGACGGGATCAACATCACCGAGGTGGCGAAGATCACCGGGATGACCCCCGCGGTGTTCACCTTGAGTGGGATATATGTCGACTGGCCGCCCATGACCCGTCGCCCCCGTACCCGCTTGGCGAACTGGATCGGGATCCGGCGCTGTGCCTGGTCCACGTAGATGATCGCCCCGATCATGGCTAGGAAGATGGCGACGATCACGATGAACCGGATCGGCAGGTCAGCGCCCCATGTCTGACCCCAGATCTGGCCGAACACAAAGGGGAACTGGCTGAGGATCGAGACGAAGATGATCAGCGACATCCCGTTGCCGACGCCGCGCTGGGTGATGAGCTCGCCGAGCCACATCACCATCGCCGTGCCTGCAGTCATCGTCAGCACGATGAGGACGACCCGGCCCGGCGTGTAGTTGGGGATCAGGTCGATTCCACCAGTGAACCGGCCGACGTGGAAGAGATACGTGAAGCCTGTCGACTGGATCAGGGCCAGGATCACCGTCAGGTAGCGGGTCCATTGGGTGATCACCTTCCGACCCGACTCACCCTCCTCCTGGAGAGCCTGAAGCCTGGGAATGACGACCGTCAGCAACTGCATGATGATCGAGGCCGTGATATAGGGGATGATCCCTAGGGCGAACACCGAGAACGACTCGAGTGCCCCGCCGGAGAACAGGTTGAGCAACCCGTAGATCCCACCTGCCTCCTGCTGGGACTGGAAAAGCTCCACTGCCTCGAGGTCGATCCCGGGGACAGGGATCGTGGCCCCAAGCCGGTATACCGCGAACATGGCCAGGGTGAAGAAGATCTTCCCCCGTAGGTCCGGGATCTTGAACATGTTGCGGTAAATGGAGAGCATTGGGTCTGAGTCCTAGTTCGTAGGTTCTAGGTGATAAATCAATTGATGACTTCGGCGGTTCCGCCGGCCTTCTCGATCTTGGCCTTGGCGGAGGCACTGAAGGCATGAGCCTTCACGTTGAGGGCCTTGTCCAGCTCACCTTGTGCCAGCACCTTGACCCGCCCCCGATGCCGGATCAGCCCACGGCTGCGCAGCTCTTCGGGAGTCACGTCGGCCCCCTTGTCGAAGACGTCCAGCGCAGCGAGGTTCACGATTGCGAACTCCTCCTTGTTCGGGTTGGTGAACCCGGGGAGCTTGGGGATGCGCATCGACAGCGGGGTCTGCCCGCCCTCGAAGCCGGGACGGAGGCTGTTGCGGGCTTTAAGCCCCTTGGTGCCGCGCCCTGCGGTCTTACCTCGTCGGCCACCTTCGCCGCGGCCCACCCGGATCTTCTCCTTCTTGGAGCCGGGGGCGGGCTGCAGGTGGTGCAGCTTCAGTTGTTCCTTCTTTTCGTCGGCCATGCTTATTACCTACTACTTGTTACCTATTACCGGACGAGGGCTTCAGCCCTCGTCCACTTCGACCAGGTGCCGCACCTTGTGCAGCATCCCGCGCAGGGACGGGGAGTCGACGTGCTCTCTGGTCTGATGGAGCTTCCGCAGGCCGAGCGACTCGACGGTCGCCCTGGTCTTGGGCTTCTCGCCGATCACCGATCTCCTCAATGTCACTTTCACGATCTTGTCAGCCATCAAATCCTCACTTGGAGTGGGCCCGCATCGCCTCTGTCGAGCGGTAGGCGGCCAGCAGTCCGGGAGGGACGATGTCCTCCGCCTGCTTACCGCGAAGACGGGCGACTTCGTCGGGCCGGCGCTGCCCGGTCAAGGCGTTCATCGCAGCCTTGGCCACATTGAGATGAGTGGGCGATCCGAGAGACTTGGCCAGGGCATCCTTGACGCCGGCTGCCTCCAGGATCTGGCGCACCGCCCCGCCGGCGATGACACCCGTGCCGGGTGCGGCCGGCTTGATCAAGACGCGGGAGGCACCATGCTCACCGGTCGCCTGGTGGACCACGGTCTGGCCGGCCATGGGAATCTCGACCATGGCGCGTCGAGCCGTCTCCATCCCCTTTTGGATGGCCGCAGGCACTTCCTTGGCCTTGCCGTATCCGATGCCGACCTTGCCTGCTCCATCACCCACCACCACGAGAGCGGTGAAGCTGAAGCGGCGGCCGCCCTTGACCACTTTGGCCACGCGGTTGATCTGGATGACACGCTCGTCGAATGTCGTCTGTTGGTCCTGGGCCATGTCAGGTGCTCCGTTTCGTGGGGAACGTGCGATGCATCGTCGAGGCATCGTGGCTCGAGGCCAAAGACGCACGACGAAGGCGCACCCGAAGCGGTGCGTCTAGGAGGAGGACGCCGGCATCGACCACGAGGGCCGACGAGACGCGTACGGGCTCTGCGAAGCGGTGCACTAGAACTCCAATCCGGCTTCACGTGCTGCATCGGCGAGGGCCTTGACCTTGCCGTGGAACTTGTATCCGCCACGGTCGAAGACAACGGCTGTCACGCCGGCGTCCTTAGCCCTCGTAGCGACGGCCTCACCGACCTTGGCCGCGGCGGCCAGGTTGAGGTTGTCCGAGCGAAGGCCGGACTCCTGGGAGGAGGCGGCGGCCAACGTACGGCCCTCGACATCATCGATGACCTGGGCGTAGATGTACTTGTTGCTTCTGTATACGGCCAATCTGGGGCGCTCTCCGGTGCCATGGACACGCTTGCGGACCCGGGTGTGACGCCGGCTCCGGGCGTCTTCGCGTGAGCCTCGCATCACTTACCTGCCTTCCCGGCCTTGCGCCGCACATACTCACCCGCGTACCTGATCCCCTTGCCCTTGTAGGGCTCGGGCGGGCGCACCTTGCGGATGTCGGCCGCGACCTGGCCAACCTGCTCTTTGTCGATCCCCGACACCACGATGCGGGTCGGCTCGGGCACCTCGAAAGTGATTCCCTTGGGAGCTTTCACATCTACGGAGTGGCTGAACCCGACGAGCAACTCGATATCGGAGCCCTTCAGAGTGGCGCGATAACCGACACCCTGGATCTCGAGCACCTTGGTGAATCCCTCAGAGACCCCATGGACCATGTTGGCAAGGAGGGCGCGGCTCAGACCGTGCAAAGCCCTCGACTCCCGGGTGTCATCCTCACGGACGACCGTGATGACGCCATCCTCAACCGAGAAGCTGACCCGGTCGTTGAACTGGCGCGACAGCTCGCCCTTGGAGCCCTTGACGGTGACCTGACTCCCGTCGACCTTGACGTCGACGCCGGACGGCATGTCCACTGGCATCTTCCCGATACGGCTCATATCACCAGACCTCGCACACGACCTCGCCGCCGAGACGACGGCGACGGGCCTCACGGTCGGGGAGAAGACCCTGGCTGGTGGACACCACGGCGACACCGAGGCCACCCTGAACGCGGGGAAGCTCTGAGGCGCCCCGGTAAACGCGGTGACCGGGCTTGGACACGCGCTTGATCCCCTCGATGGCGGGCTGACGGCGATTGCCGTAACGCAGTACGAGCTCGAGCTCGCTCAGGGCGCCCTCGGCCTTGACGTCGTAGCGGTCGATGAAGCCCTCGTCGACGAGGATGCGGGCGATTCCGACCTTCATCTTGGAGGAAGGCATGACGACTCTCTCGTGCCCGACCGCGATCGCATTGCGGATCCGGGTGAGCATGTCGGCGATCGGATCGGTGATCATTACCAAGACGCCTTTCTCACACCGGGCAGCTCGCCACGCGACGCCAGTTCGCGCACGCATATGCGGCACATGCCAAAGTCACGCAGGTAGGCGCGGGCGCGGCCGCAACGCTGGCATCGGCTGTAACCGCGGACCTTGTACTTCGGCTTGCGACTGGCCTTGACGACCAGCGATTTCTTTGCCATTCAGAATCCTCCTTCAGACCCCGGTGGTTGCCTTGCGGAATGGGAAGCCGAAGGCATCGAGCAACGCCTTTGCGTGCTCGTCGTTGGTCGCTGACGTGCAAATCGTTATGTCCATTCCCCTCGTCGCCGACACCTGGTCGAAGTCGACCTCGGGGAAAATCAGCTGCTCGGTCACCCCAAAGCTGTAGTTGCCCCGACCGTCGAACGATCGAGGGTTGAGACCCCGGAAGTCCCGGATTCGCGGTATGGCGATGCCAAGCAGACGGTCGAAGAACTCCCACATGCGAGTCCCGCGGAGCGTCACCGATGCGCCGACCGGCATGCCCTCGCGCACCTTGAAGTTGGCAATGGACTTGCGAGAGCGGTTCATCTTCGGCTTCTGCCCGGTGATGAGCGTGAGCTCGTCCATGGCGGAGTCGATCGACTTCTTGTCCTGAACCGCCTCACCCACACCCATGTTCACCACGATCTTCTCGAGACGTGGGACCTGCATGACGTTGGCCAACCCCAAATCGTCCTTGAGGCGCGGGGCGAGCTGCTCGGCGTAGACAGTCTTGAGACGCGGTTGCTCGCTCATAGGTCACCGCCACACTTGACACATGTTCGGTGCTTCTTGCCCTTGTCGTCGATGCGATGACCGATGCGGGTCGGGCCGCACTTCTCACAGACGATCATCACGTTCGATGCGTCGATCGGCATGTCCTTGTCGATGATCCCCCCCTGCATGGTCGAGCCGGTGGGGCGACGATGCCGCTTGGCAGTGTTGACCCCCTCGACCAGGACCTTGCCCTTGTCGGGGATGACGCGTGTGATGCGCGACTCCTTGCCGGCGTCCTTGCCGGCGATCACCATCACCCTGTCCCCATGCTTCAGCTTCATCACAAAACCTCTGGTGCCAATGAGACGATTCGCATGAACTTGCGATCACGAAGCTCCCTCGCCACCGGACCGAAGATGCGGGTCCCGCGGGGCTGGGAGTTGTTGTCGATGATCACACATGCGTTGTCGTCGAAACGGATATACGTGCCGTCCGGACGGCGCGACTCCTTCTTGGTGCGGACGACGACAGCCTTGACCACCTCGCCCTTCTTGACCGACCCACCCGGATTGGCATCCTTGACCGCAGCCACGATCACATCGCCCACCCCGGCGTAACGGCGGGACGAACCCCCGAGCACGCGGATGCAGAGCACCTCGCGGGCACCGGTGTTGTCCGCCACCTTGAGCCGGGACTCCTGCTGGATCATCTGGCCCTCTCCACGACTTCCACCACGCGCCACCTCTTCTGCTTCGACAGCGGGCGGGTCTCCATGATGCGGACCGTGTCGCCGAGCTTGGCGTCGTTGGTCTCGTCATGGGCATGGAACTTGGTGCTGTGCCTCACCACCTTGTCGTATCGAGGGTGGGTTCGCTGGGTTGGGACCTCGACGGTGACCGTCTTGTCGCGGGCGTCGGAGACGACCACACCAACGCGGACCTTGCGGCGCCCTCTCGTACTGCTCTCTGTCATCAGGCACCCTCCTCGGTCCCGGCGGCGACGTCGACAGTGGCGAGCTGACGCTCATGCAGCACGGTGAGAATCCGGGCGATGTCCTGCTTGACGGCCTTGATGCGGGCATGGTTGTCCAGCTGATTCGTGGCGAGTTGGAAGCGAAGATTGAACTTCTCCTCCTTGGCCTCGGCCAGCGCCTCGATCAGCTCTGTATCTGTCATTTCACGGATTTCGGAAGGAGTCATGAGTCCTCCCGGGTCACGAATCGGGTCTTGATCGGCAGCTTGTGACCGGCCTTCCGCATGGCCTCGCGGGCGAGATCCTCGGGCACACCGGCGAGCTCGAACATCACCCGTCCCGGCTTCACCACCGATACCCAGAACTCCGGGTTCCCCTTACCTGAGCCCATGCGGGTCTCGGCGGGCTTCTGGGTCACCGGCTTGTCGGGGAAGATCGTGATCCATACCTTGCCACCACGCTTGACGGCACGGGTGATGGCGACACGAGCCGACTCGATCTGCCTGGCTGTGATCCAGCCCGACTCGAGGGCCTGCAAGCCGTACTCCCCGAAGGCCACATGGGTCCCACCCTTGGCGACACCGGAGCGGCGTCCGCGATGAACCTTGCGGTGCTTTGTCCTCTTGGGCATCAACACGGGAGGCCTCGCTGCGCTCGGCCGTTATGAGTCGTGAGTTCTGAGTGGTGAGTCATGGTCACTCTTCCTCGGTGCTCACGGTGGGTTCGGCGGGCTCGAGCGAGACGTCAGGCTCTAACGGAGTCGGTTCCTGAGTTGCCTCGACGGCATCGGAAGGCACCGTTGCCTCCATAGGGGTCTCGACTGCCTCCGTGGTGTCCCCCGTAGGTTCTGTGGGCAGCGCATCGCCGGCTGGAGCGGTGACATCGACGTCTTCGACGGCCGACTCGTACTCGACCTTGGCCTCTGCAGCAGTCGGCCTGCGGCCGCCACCGGCCTCGATCAAACGCCGACCACCCTCCTTGTTGCCGCCCCCGGCCTCGACGAGCCGCTTTCCGCCGCCAGCCTCGATCAGACGCGGCTTGCGCTCGCCGGCACCGGCGGCCTCTTCGGCCCGGGACTTGATGCTCTTCTGGGTGCGACGCGCCGGCCCTCCGGTGGCCAGGTCGGCCTCGGCCGCGATCCGGTCACCTGAGACCTGCCCGGTGCTGACGACCTCGCCCCGATATACCCACACCTTGACGCCAATCGCTCCAACGGTGGTCTTGGCGGTGGCGGTCCCGTAGTCGATGTCGGCACGGAGAGTGTGCAACGGCACCCGGCCCTCGCGGTACCACTCGCGACGACCCATGTCGGCCCCGCCGAGACGGCCCTTGCACTCGACCCGAACCCCTTCGGCTCCGGCCTTGAGGGCGGACGCG
>JARDZU010000151.1 GCA_029240695.1 Acidimicrobiia bacterium
CCCTTTCAAGGTGTGATCGACTTCTGTCTCGGTTGCCGGGCTTGTGAGCCGGTATGCCCGGGGATGGTCCCCTACGGGCGGGCACTCGAGGGAACGCGGGCCGAGATCGCGGCACAACGCCCAACATTCGGTCACCGGCTTCGCTCGTTCCTGCTCGGCACGGCCATCGGCTCGAGGCGATCGCTTCGCTTTGGGACGGGGGCCCTGCGCATGGCCCAGGCAACCCGGGCCACTTCCCTGGCGTCTTCGCGCTATCGGAGACTCTCTGGGGGCATTCGTCCGCTCGGTCGGCGGCCGCAGCCGACCCTCGGTCACCAAGGTGGCACCGGCGACTCGGGCTCCGTCGCCCTTGTCGCCGGGTGCATCCAGGACGAATGGTTCCGACCTGTCAACCACGCTGCCATCGAGCTGTTGGAGCTGGCCGGCTACCGGGTCGAGGTTCCCATCGGCCAGACCTGCTGTGGCGCCCTGGCTGCCCACGACGGTAAGTCGGAGGCCGCCCGGGCCCTGGCGGCGCGGAACTTGCCGGTTCTATCCGGTTACGACCAGGTAGTGGTCACCTCCGCCGGATGCTCGGCCCATGTCCGCGAGTACGGCCGTTGGGTTGAACGCGGCGAGGAAATCGGGGCTCGGGCAGTCGATGTCACCGTGGCCGTTGCTCGTGCCATCGAGGCCGGCCTCCTCCCATCGCTATCCGGAGGATCGGGCGAGATGGCGATCCAGGACCCTTGCCACCTCCGACACGCACAGCGGGTGACCGCCGAGCCCAGGCACATCCTCGAGGCAGGTGGATACGAGGTCGTGGAGATCGACCCGGCGGGGATGTGTTGTGGCGCCGCCGGCCTCTACACCGTCCTCCAGCCGGAGGCATCTCAAGAGCTCGGAAACCGAAAGGCTGCCCAGATACGTTCAACCGGGGTGAGCAGGGTTGCCTCCGCAAACCCGGGTTGTGAGATGCAGCTCAGGTCTGCCCTGGGACCTGGTTACGAGATCGCGCACCCGATCGAGTGGTATTTGAGCGCTATCGCAGCAGCGGGGCCGCCCGGTAGGGTCGCCTCGGTGGAGGAAGCGAGATGACCGACGACATCGCCCGTGTCGACAGCCGCGACGCCGCCAAGCGCTACGCCATTCTCGCCTACGGGTCGTTCGGGACCATGTTCGACGTTGGCTTGATGGTGATCGGGAGTCTGCTCGTAGGTTTGGCCGCGTCGGTGTTGCTCGCCGGCTTCGACATCGTCAACGTGATCCAGGACTTGTCCACGGGGGCGATGCTCGCCTCGTCGCTGGTTCTGGCCGTAATTGGCCTCTTCTGCCTCGGTGTCGCCGCCGAAGGGCCGCTGGGACGGGGCCGGCGCCTCATCGGGTTCAAGCTGTGGGAGGTCGGTTTGGGCCGCGTCATCGCCGTATTCGTCGTCGGCCTTCTCTTCCTGATCGTTCACGGGCTCGTCGACGACTTGGTAGAAGGACTGCCACTGCCGGTCACCACCGGGGTGGCCGGGATCCGGGCGGTAGGTGTCGCCGGGATGACCGTCATGCCAATCCTCGGCGTGCCTATCGCCCTCGCCGCCCGCTGGTATCCCGATGGGCCGGACTGGCTCCGATCCACCGAGATCCCCATCATGTTCGTGATATGGGCGGTGGCCACCATGGCCTTCGTCTCCTGAGCCTCCCCGCGTCGGGGGGCTCAGAGCGCCTTCGAGTAGATCTCCGCCGGGTGCACCTCGAAGCCCTCCCGCAGCAGCGCTTCGACGCTCCAGACCGTGACCGGGACCATCGCCTCGACCCGTCCGCCCTCCCGATCTCGCAGGAGGTCACGTAGACCCTGTAGAAGCAACGGAGCGTCCGGAGCCGTGGTCGCCAGCCATCGCACCGAGATCCCCTCCTCATCGGCCTCGGCAACGACCCATCCACCGGGGCTCTGATAGAAGTTGTGGGTATTCACGGCACGCTCGAGGTCGTTGCGGGATGCCTTCCTCCATCGCCAGCCCAGCGAGATGAGGTCACGCGCGGCGTGGGCAAGGTCGCTCTGTGACCAGAAGGTCCACGCGGCGTCCGCATCGACAGTGATACCCGGCCTCAGACGCTCGTCTTGTGGCAGACGCCGCCCGGTCGACCCAGGGGCGGTGGCGTAAGCCCATCGACCGGCAGGCCGATAATTCGATCGCGTGACCTGGCCGCGGGCGGCCTCGTTCGACTCTTCGATGACGAGTCGGGCCACCAGGGCTCCGTGCGATCTGGCCCACTCCACGGCATGCTCGTTCATGGCCATTCCCATGCCCGATCGCCGATGCTCGGGATGAACCCGGGCGGCGCTGAGCCAGGCTTCGGTCGGAGACAGGAGTTGCGCCCGTGACAATGCGACCGGGATGTCGTCGTCGTAGACACAGACGATTACGAGGGAATCCGGCTCCTCCAGCCAGCCGCCCATCATCTCGGGCACATAGTCACCCCAAATGAAAGTGTCCTGGGTCCAGCGCCCGATCGACGCGACGTCTTCGGCCCGGGCCGGGCGGATGACGAACGACATGGCTACATCCGGTCGGGGACTTCGATGCCGAGGAGGTCGAGCAGGCGCTCGAGAGCTGCCAGCGCCCACGCCGCGAGCGTGAGCCAGGATCCCCTGCGGGCGAGGTCCGGCTCGGAGAGGATGTGGCAAGTGTCGTAGAACCGGTTGAAACGGCCTGCAACGTCATATGCGAACTCGGCGACATGGTTCGGCGCGCGAAGGGCGATGGCGCGTCCGACGACGTCGGGGAGGCGAAGAAGCTCCAGCATGAGCTCGCGCTCGGCATCGACGGTCGGTGCCAGTAGAGGGCCTTGCTCCACCCCTTCCGATTCTGCCCGGCGCAGGATCGACTTGATCCTCACTGCTGCGTACTGGAGATAGGGCCCGGTCTTCCCTTCGAAGGAGGTGAACCGGTCCAGGTCCAGGACGTAGTCGGAAGTACGGTTGTTGATCAGGTCGCCGAACTTGAGGGCGGCCACCCCCACGATGGAGGCAATGCTCGATCTCTCTGCCTCGGGGTAGTCCTCTGCGAGATGGGCTTCGTCGAGCCGCCGGCGAGCGGCCTCGGTGAGCATCTCGATCACATCGGAGAGGCGGACTACTCCGCCCTCTCGTGTCTTGAAGGGCTTGCCGTCCGGCCCGTTCATCGTCCCGAACCAGATATGTTCCAATCTGGTCCCATCGGGGATGATGCCGGCTTTCGCTGCCGCACGGAAGATCTGGAGAAAGTGGTCGGCCTGCCGCCGGTCGACGACATAGAGCACGAGGTCGGCCCGTAGCTCCTCCATCCTCATCTGGATCGTGGCCAGATCGGTTGTGCTGTACAGAAAGCCGCCGCTGGACGACTCGAGGATCAACGGCGGTATGTCCCGATTGTCTCCGTCCTCGCCGATCCGAATGACGATCGCACCCTTCGACTCCTCGGCCACGCCGGACTCGCGCAAAGTGGCCACCAGCGGACCGAGCCGGTCGTGCACATCCGATTCCCCGTACCACAAGTCGAAATTGACTCCGAGGGTGGCGAAATCCTGACGCTGGGATTCCTCGGACACCGACTTCATATGACGCCAGAGGGCCAGGTACCCGGGGTCGCCCTGCTGGAGCCGAACCGTTGCCTGACGGGCGATGTCGGCGAAGTCGTCGTCGCTGCGGGCCCGAACGGACGCCTCCGGATAGATCCGCTGGAGGTCGTCGAGCGTGACGGGTGACTCCGACGGATATGTGCCGGCATCGGGATCGAAATAGGCCAGCTCAGGCTGCTCTTCGGCGATGGCGGCGATGAGCAAGCCCATCTGGAAGCCCCAGTCGCCGAAGTGGGGGTCGCGGATCACCTTGTGCCCGGCGAAGGAGAAGAGCCTGGCAAGCGAGTCACCGATGATGGTGGCCCGGAGATGGCCGACATGCATCGCCTTGGCCACGTTGGGGCCTGCGTAGTCGACGACCACGTTCTCTGGATCGCTCGTGACCGGGAAACCGAGATAGGGGTCGGCGGCATCCTCGGCCGCGATCCGAGCAATGGAGGCATCGGTGATCGTGATGTTGATGAAGCCGGGGCCGGCCACTTCGACGTTCTCGATGTCGGGATGTCCGGCAAGACGGTCCGCGACCTTCTGGGCTATCTCTCTGGGTGCCTGGTTGGTCGCCTTGCCGGCGGCCATGGCACCGTTGACCTGATACTGCGCCAGCTCAGGTCTCTGAGAAGGAACCGTTTCGCCCAGCTCGGCCGGCAACCCGAGCTCGGTGAAGGCCTCACCGGCGATGGACGAGAGATGCGACAGCAGCGACATGTCTGTCGACAGTACTTAGGACCTACGACCTAGAACCTAGGACCTAATACTTCGCCAGCTCCTGAGCCTTGCGGACGATGCCTTCAGGTGTGGGGTACAGCTCGTTCTCCAGTGGTCCGGCGTAGGGCATGATGGGGACGTCGGGAAGGGCGTACCGACGCACCGGTGCGTCGAGCCATTCGAAGGTCTTGTCTGCGATCTGGGCCGCGAGTTCTGCACCGTATCCGGCGAACTCGTTGTCTTCGTAGACGATCAGGGCACGTGACGTCTTCTTCACCGATTCTTCGATGGTGGGCCAGTCGAGTGGCTTGAGGCTGCGCAAATCGATCACCTCGGTGCTGATGTCCAACTCCTCGAGCAACGCCGCTGCCTCGACGGCGAAATGGGCCATCGCCCCGTAGGCGATGATCGTCAGGTCCTCGCCCTGATGGCGGATGGCCGCCCGGCCCAGAGGAACCCGATGCTCGCCTGCCGGATACGGGCCCTTGGCGAGGCGGTAGAGCTTCTTCGGTTCGAGGAACATGACCGGGTCCGGGTCCTCGACAGCCGTGAAGAGCAGCCCCTTCACGTCAGCGGGAGTCGAAGGCACCACCACCTTCAGCCCGGGCACGTGGGCATAGAAGGACTCGATGGACTGAGAGTGGTAGAGCGCGCCGTGGATCCCCGCGCCGTATGGGGTGCGGACGACCATCGGCACGTTCCATTTCCCGTCGGATCGGAAGGAGATCCGCGCCGCCTCCGAGACCAACTGGTCGAAGGCGGGGTGGATGTAGTCGGCGAACTGGATCTCAGGGATCACCTTGAATCCGGTGACGGCCATCCCGATGGCGGCGCCGATGATCGACGACTCGGCGATCGGGGTGTTGAAGCAGCGGTCGGCTCCGAAGCGATCCGTCAGATCCTGGGTCGCCTTGAAGACTCCCCCCTTGCGGCGGGCCACGTCCTCGCCGAACACGATGGCGTCCTCGTGGGCCTCGAGCACTTCATGGAGGGCCATGTTGATCGCCGTGATGAGATTCACGGTCTCGCCCCCGGAAGCCTCCTCTGGTTCGGTGACCGGGGGGCCGAGCTCGATGACCTTGGCGTACACGCGGCTGGTCGGCTCGTCGGGATTCGGGGCGGACTCGGCGTCCTCCACCGCCCGGGCGAGAGCCTCGATCACTTCGTCGTCGATCCGCTCCTCTTCGGCCTCCGTGAGCAGGCGGTTCTCGATGAGATACTGACGCACCCGGGCAACGGGGTCACGTTTGCGCCAGGTCTCGACCTCCTCCCGACTGCGGTACAGCGTGTCGTTGTCGTCGGACGTATGGGCGTAATAGCGATACGTCTCCGCTTCGATCAGCGTGGGCCCCTCCCCGGCCCTCGCCCGGCGAACCGCCTCCTGCATCACCTTGTAAACCCGAAGTGTCCGGTTGCCGTCGACCTCGACACCTGGGAAGCCGTAGCTCTCCGCTCTCGCTGCGAGGCTTCCGGCGACCTGTTCCTCCTGTGGCACCGAGATGGCATATCGGTTGTTCTCGATTACGAAGATCAAGGGGAGTTTGCGGATCCCGGCCCAGTTCATCGCTTCGTGCCAGTCCCCCTCAGACGTCGAGCCCTCGCCCCCGTACACCGCCACCACCGAGTCTTCACCCCGGTTGGCCATAGCCTGGGCGATGCCTACGGCATGGGGGTACTGAGTGCCGATCACCGAGGACTGGGTCAGGACTCGGCGTTCCCGGCTGGACCAGTGGCCAGGGAGC
Organism: Acidimicrobiia bacterium; assembly: GCA_029240695.1. Classification (GTDB taxonomy): domain Bacteria; phylum Actinomycetota; class Acidimicrobiia; order Spongiisociales; family ZC4RG35; genus JARDZU01. The sequence goes on from JARDZU010000151.1 coordinate 6,036, forward strand.
TGACGACCCCCGGACATCGGGTCGGTCTTCTTGGCGAACGCACCGAGGAAGATCTCCTCCGGCTCGAAACCCCAGGCCAGCGCCACCCCCATGTCCCGGTAATAGGGCAGGACCCAGTCCTTCTCTTGGTCCAGTGCCAGCGCCGAGGCCACCTGGACGGCCTCGTGGCCCGAGGACCCGACCACGAAAGGAGCGCGGCCCTGACGCTGAAGGGCGAAGAGACGGTCGTCGATTCGCCGCGTCGTGAGCATCAGCCGGTACATCTCCACGACCTGTTCGTCGCTCAGGCCCAGTTCCCCGTGGTGGAGATTCCGGTCGAAGTCCATGCCGTAGGTGCGGTGACTCGTCAATTCGTGTCCTCTCCGCTGCGTCGGAAGCGGCGTAGATCACCAATTGCCCTGATCCGATCCTCGGCGACCAGGATTGCCGCCTGATTCGGGTTGATCTGCTGATCTTTCGAGGCGACGAGGATGGCCTTGGTCGCGTCGAAGATGGAATCGACACGGTGCATGGCTCGCATCTTCGAGTAGCCGTGCAATTCGTCGTGGACATTGATCAGGCCGCCGGCGTTGACCACGAAATCCGGGGCATACAGGATGCCCCGATCCGCGATGCGATCAGCGTCCTCGTCGGTGGCGAGTTGATTGTTGGCGCTGCCCACAATCGCCTGACAGTTGAGGCGGGGGATCGTCGAGTCGTTCAGCCCTCCTCCGAGAGCGCATGGTGAATAGAAGTCACAGTCGACGGTGTAGATGTCTTCGATGTCGACGCTCTTCACCCCGTAGGTCTCCACCGCGTCCATGACCGCGCTTCCGCTCGCGTCGGCCACTATGACCTCGGCTCTGGCCTCGACCAGGAG
>JARDZU010000152.1 GCA_029240695.1 Acidimicrobiia bacterium
GAGGGGTCGACACCGGTCCATTGGCAGTGCCTCACCATGGCCGCCCTCACAGCATAGACCTCACGCTCCCACCGCTTGGCGTGGTCATCTTCCGTCATGAGGCGATACGGGGGAAGACCGGATAGTCCCCTGGCGTTCATAGGTTGACTGCGTTTTGAGCAACTTCGTCTGTATCCACGGGCACTTCTACCAGCCTCCCCGGGAAAACCCATTCACCGGAAAGGTCCCGGAGCAGCCCTCGGCCGCGCCCTGGCACGACTGGAACGAGCGCATCACCGAGGAGTCTTACGCCGCCAACGCTCGTGCGCGCATCCTCGACGGCAACGGTGAGGTCACCACAACGATCAGCACCTACGAGTCGATCAGCTTCGACTTTGGCCCGACCCTGCTCAGCTGGCTCGAACGGGCCCACCCAGAGATCTATCGGGTGATCATCGACTCGGATGACGCTTCGGCTCGGAGGTTCGCCGGTCACGGCTCGGCAATGGCCCAGGCCTACAACCACTCGATCCTCCCTCTGTCCAACCGACGGGACAAAGTGACCCAGGTACGTTGGGGCATCGCCGACTTCGAGCATCGATTCGGTCGGCGCCCGGAAGGGATGTGGCTACCGGAGACGGCGGTCGACTCCGAGAGCCTCGACATCCTGGCCCGGGAGGGGATCAAGTTCACAGTGCTTTCCCCATACCAGGCGGCCGCGGTCGAGGGCATCAACCGGTCCTGGTCGGATGTGGATGGGGGGAGAATCGACACCCGCGTCCCGTATCGCATCGATCTGGGCGACGGTCGATCGGTTGTCGTCTTCTTCTATGACGGGCCGCTCTCCCGCGAGATCGCCTTCGATGGCCTCCTCGAAGACGGCAAGGCGCTGGCGCACCGATTGATCTCGGCGGTGGGGGAGCCCGGGATCGGCCCTCGGTTGGCCCATGTCGCGACCGACGGTGAGACTTACGGCCATCATCACCGGCACGGGGAAATGGCTCTGGCTGTCGCTCTGGAGACGATCGATGCCGATGCTGAGGCGAGGCTCACCAACTACTCGGAGTTCCTCTCGCTTGCACCACCCACCTTGCGCGCCGCCATCGTCGAGGACTCCTCGTGGAGCTGTGCTCATGGTGTCGAACGTTGGAGAGCCGACTGCGGCTGCCATACCGGGCGTGAGCCGACAGGGCATCAACGTTGGCGTGGCCCGCTCCGCTCCGCGCTCGACTGGCTGCGCGACGAGTTGACAAGCCCCTTCGAGTCCATGGGCGCCGAGCTGCTCGAAGACCCGTGGCAAGCACGGGACGATTTCATCTCGGTCGTTCTCGGTGGCTCCGTCGCGGACTTCCTAGAGAAGCACGCCATACCGGGCTTGGACACGGATCAGCGGGCAAGGGCGATCGGGCACCTCCAGATCCAGGAGCACGCCATGTTGATGTACACGTCCTGCGGATGGTTTTTCGACGACATCTCCGGATTGGAAGCCGTCTTTGTCCTCCGTCACGCCGGACGGGTATGCGAGCTGGCTCGGCAGGTGCTTGCCGTCGATCTGGAACCGGAGTTGAAGGCCCGTCTCGAGGCGGCGCCTTCCAATCTCGAAGGGGTGAACGGCCGGGTGGTCTACGAACGTGAGGTGAGCCCGTTCGTGAAGAGCCACATTCACCCTTGACCCTCACTCGATGATCGCGTAGGGTTATGTCGGTCGATCGACCGAGTGACAGCGGATTCCACCATGACACAGCGAATCGTTCGCACCGACACCGCCAACTCGATCCTCGCCGCTGCCAAGCAGGTGTTGCTCGAGGTCGGTTATGCCAGATTCTCGACACGCATCATCGCCGAGCGGGCCGGTGTGCCGCTGAGCCAGATCCACTACCACTTCGGCTCCAAGCAGAGATTGGTGTTGGCAGTCCTCGAAGTCGAGAACCAGAGGCTTCTCGACCGTCAGGAACGAATGTTCGAATCGGGAATTCCGATCTGGATGCAATGGGAACGTGCCTGCGATTTCCTGGACGAAGACCTGGCATCCGGGTACGTCCGCGTGCTCCACGAGATGATTGCCGCAGGTTGGTCTGACCGCGAGATCGCCGAGGCGGTCTGGGGCCAGTTGCAGGGCTGGCAACGCATCCTCGCCTCGGTGGCGGAGCGGGCGGAGCGTCAGTTGGGTGGTCTCGGTCCTTTCACCGCGGCTGAGGTGGGCGCCTTGGCCGGCCTCCCCTTCATCGGGGCCGAGGCCTACATACTGCTCGGGGTGGGCGAGTCCGATATCCCGGCTCGCAGCGCCCTAAGGAAGGTCGGGCAGGTGATCAGAGCGTTGGAGGAGGGGGCGCACGATGAGGGCTAGGCACCCTGACTCCGAGGGCTTCGTGGAGAGTGGCGGAGTGAGCATCGGGTATGAGCTGTTCGGCGACGGCGACGTCACTCTCCTTCTCCTGCCTACGTGGACCATCATCAACACCCGGTTCTGGAAGTTGCAGGTCCCCTATCTGGCACGGCATTTCCGGGTGATCACCTATGACGGGCCTGGCAACGGGCGCTCGGATCGAACCGTCGACCCGCAGAGCTATTCGCTGGCGGCACAGGCTTCGCATGCGATCGACGTCATGGATGAGACGGGCACGGAAGAGGCGGTTCTGGTTTCGCTGTCGATGGGATCGATGTGGTCGCTGAGTGTTGCTGCGGAACATCCGGATCGAGTCCTCGGCCAGGTGTTCATCGGCCCTTCACTCCCCATCACACCACCCTCGCCTGCGCGGGCAGGGATAGAAGGCGCCTTCTGGGTTGAGCACGTCGACCCCCAGGGGTGGGAGAAGTACAACGCCCATTACTGGACGACGAACTATCAGGATTTCTCAGAGTTCTTCTTCTCCCAGTGCTTCCCCGAGCCCCACTCCACCAAGCAGCGCGAGGACTGTGTCGGGTGGGCAATGGAGACACATGCGGAGGTATTGGTCGCCGAGGCCACGGCCCGCGGCGTAGACCACAACACGGTTCTCGACTTGTGCAGCCGGGTCACCAGCCCCGTTTTGGTGATACATGGTGACGACGATCGGATCAGTCCGCTCTCGCGGGGTCGTCGGCTCGCCGAGGCCACCGCAGGAAGTCTCGTCACGGTCCAGGACGGCGGTCATATCCCATTGGCCCGCGACCCCGTCGTCGTGAACTTGCTCATCAAGGATTTCGCCGACCGGCTCGCCGGCCGCCAGAAGGCGCCGGCATGAGGGCACGCGAGCCGGACACAGAGGGCTACGTCGAACAAGATGGTGTGCCCATCTACTACGAGGTCCACGGCAGCGGGGAGCCCACTTTGATGCTCGTCCCGGCGTCCCCGATCACCCATTCGAGGATGTGGAAGGGTCTGATCCCGGATCTCGCTCGGCGGTATCGCGTCGTCACGATTGACGGGCGCGGCAACGGTCGGTCGGGACGACCCACCGATCCTGAATCCCACTCCCGGGCAGCCAACGTCGCCGACATCATCTCGGTGCTCGATGCCACAGACACCGATCGGGCCGCGTTGGTTGCGCACTGTCACGCCAATTGGTGGGCGATGGAGGTGATCGCGGAGAATCCCGGTCGGGTGAGCGCCCTCGTGGCCGTCGATCCAGGGATTCCGTACCTGGGTAAGTCGCAGCCCCACTGGATCGAGACCGGCCCCCATTGGGGTGAGATCATCGACGATCCAATTGGCTGGCAGCTGAACAACCGCCATGCCATAACCACACAGCATCGCCGATGGGTCGAGTTCTTCTTCGGTGAGCAGCTCGTCGAGCCCCACTCCACCAAGCACTACGAGGACGCCGTTTCGTGGGCGTTGGAGTCGACCGGGGAGATCCTCGCCGCCGGCGACGATGGATTCGAGATCGACTTTCCCGATCGGGAGACCGTCGAGGCCGCCTGCCGCGATGTCGATGTTCCCACGCTGGTGATCCATGGCGATCTGGACGTGTGCCAGCACGTGGAACGCGGCAAAGCCTTCGCCGAGATCACCGGAGGAGAGTTCGTGGTCATCGAAGGGGGCGGCCACCTGACGCTCGCCAGGGATCCGGTCAAGGTCAATCGGGCAATCACGGAATTCGTCGATCGAATCGAGGGAAAACCTATGAGAGAACGCACGTGGCCACGCGGCCTCAACCGGAGGAAGCGTGTCCTCTATGTCTCCTCACCGATCGGGCTGGGTCACGCCCGGCGGGACATTGCCATAGCCAAGGAGCTGAAAAAGCTGCGTCCGGACCTGGAGATCGACTGGCTCGCCCAGGACCCGGTGACCCGGGTTCTAGAAGCCGAAGGGGAGACCATCCATCCCGCCAGTGAGTGGCTGGCCAGTGAATCGGCCCATTTCGCCTCCGAGGCTTCCGGTCATGATTTGCATTGCTTCCAGGCATTGCGCCGCATGGACGAGATCCTGGTGGCCAACTTCATGATCTTCCAGGAGGTCATGGAAGAGGGCCTGTACGACCTGTCCCTGGGGGATGAGGCGTGGGACATCGATCATTTCTGGCACGAGAACCCGGAGCTGAAGCGGGGTGACCATGTCTGGATGACCGACTTCGTCGGGTTCCTCCCCATGCCGTCGGGTGGCAGTCACGAGGAGTACCTCACTGCCGACTACAACGCCGAGATGATCGAGCACATCGCCCGGTACCCCCGGATCCGCGACCTCGCCCTATTCGTCGGCAGCCCGGACGACATCGTGCCCGAGACGTTCGGTCCAGGCCTTCCCAAGATCCGGGACTGGACCGAAGAGCACTTCCAGTTCACCGGGTACATCACCGGGTTCGAGCCACCCACCGATGACGAGTTGGCCTCATGGCGGTCCCAACTCGGCTACAGAGAGGACGAGAAGGTGTGTGTGGTCACTGTCGGCGGGTCGGGGGTGGGGCGTGACTTGCTGGAGAAGGTGATCGCCGCCTACCCGGTGGCGAAGCAGTCGATGCCAGAGTTGCGCATGGTGGTGGTGGCCGGGCCCCGCATCGACCCGGCCGGCCTCCCCGCCCATGACGGTCTCGAGTATCACGGCTATGTCCATGGCCTCTACCGGCACCTGGCCGTCTGCGATCTGGCCATCGTGCAGGGTGGCCTCACCACCACCATGGAGCTGGCTGCGACGAGGACCCCGTTTCTCTATTTCCCGCTGCGCAACCACTTCGAGCAGAACTACCACGTTCGTCATCGGCTCGACCGCTACGGAGCGGGGCAATACATGGACTACGCGGTGACCGATCCTGGGGCGATCGCAGCCGAGATCATCGCTCGGGCCGGCGCGCCCGTCGACTACCTCCCAGTGGAGTCGAATGGCGCCGCCAAGGCCGCGAAAATGATCGCTGATCTCATCTGACCGACTGTCGTGATAACACGCCCTCCCGCTAGATTCGGCGCTCATGGCGAAGATCCCGGCCACGATCGGCCGAGTCGTGATCGAGGCCGAGTCCCCCCAGGTGGACGGTGGCCGTTTTGCGGCAAAGAGGGTGGTGGGGGAGCCGGTGGTGATCGAGGCCGACGTCTTCGGCGACGGTCACGATGCCATCGGAGCTCTACTCAGGCATCGAAAGGCCGGCGCGCGCCGGTGGGTCGAGACTCGCATGACACCCATCGGCAACGATCGTTGGAGGACCGAGTTCGTCCCTGACACTCTCGGTGTCTGGCAGTTCGAGATCGAGGGGTGGCAGGACCATTTCGCCACATGGCTCGATGGGCTGGAGAAGAAGGTGGCTGCCGAGGTCGACGTGAGCATGGACCTGCTCATCGGAGCCGACCTGGTGACGGCGGCGTCGGCGCGGGCCAGGGGCAAGGCGTCGCGCTTGCTGAAGAAGCACGCCTCCGCGCTCGGAGATCGGAGTCTGGAGTTGACCGAGCGGCTGGAAGAAGCCTTCTCCGAGGAGCTCACGAGCACCATGGACAGCCATCCCGACCGGTCGCAGGCGAAGCGATCTCGGCGGTTCGACGTGACAGTCGACCGGGAGCGGGCCCGCTTCTCCACCTGGTACGAGCTGTTCCCGCGCTCGTGGTCCGAAGACCCGGCACGGCACGGCACCTTCGCTGACGTCACCAAGCAGCTGTCCTATGTCGCCGACATGGGTTTCGACGTGCTCTACCTGCCTCCGATCCATCCGATCGGGACCACCTTCCGCAAAGGCCCCAACAACAAGCTGGGAGCCAAACCCGAGGATCCGGGCGTGCCCTGGGCCATCGGCTCGTCCCTGGGCGGCCACACCGCGATTGATCCCGAATTGGGGACGATCGATGACTTCCGCATCCTTCGTGACACCGCGGCCGAGCACGGTCTCGAGATCGCACTGGATGTCGCCTTTCAGTGCTCGCCCGACCATCCCTGGGTCACCGACCACCCGGAGTGGTTCCGGCATCGTCCCGACGGGTCGATCCAGTACGCCGAGAATCCGCCCAAGAAGTATCAGGACATCTATCCGATCGACTTCGACACTTCCGACCCTCGGGGTCTATGGCAGGCCCTCAAGGGCGTGTTCGACCACTGGATCGAAGAGGAGATCCGGATCTTCAGGGTCGACAACCCACATACCAAGGCATTCGCCTTCTGGGAGTGGGTCATCGCCGAAATACGAGCAGAGCATCCTGATGTCATCTTCCTCGCCGAGGCGTTCACCCGCCCCAAGGTGATGTACCGGCTGGCCAAGCTCGGCTTCACCCAGTCATACACCTACTTCGCCTGGCGGAACACGCGTCATGAATTGGTCGAGTACATGGGCGACCTGGCCCGGGTCGCCGATTTCTTCAGACCCAACTTCTGGCCCAACACTCCAGATATCCTCACCCAGCAGCTCCAAACCGGTGGCCGGGCGATGTTCATGACCCGCTATGTGCTGGCCGCCACCCTCAGCTCCAACTGCGGCATCTACGGCCCTGCCTTCGAGCTGATGGAGCACGAGCCGCT
>JARDZU010000153.1 GCA_029240695.1 Acidimicrobiia bacterium
AGCATCTGAGCGGCGGAACCCACGGGCGGGGCTCAGTCCACAAGGTCCGGCTCTTGGGGACATCGGCTGGCCGCGTCCAACGAGCGGAGATCCAGGTGCTCGCCGACGTCGGCGCCTACCCACACAATGGGGCCACGATCCCCGTTTTCTCGCGGTTGGTCGCCTTCGGCCTGTATGACATCGAGAGTGCGGCGCTGACAACCACCTCCGTCGTCACCAATACGGCTCCGACGGGCTCGTATCGCGGTGCGGGGCGTCCCGAAGCCGCCTATGCCATCGAGAGGGCGATCGACGCCTTCGCCCGTGCCGCCGGTCTCGACCCGGTCGAGGTCCGTCTGACCAACTTCATCCCCGCCGAATCTCTCCCCTACCGCACCGCCACCGGCGCCCTCTATGACTCGGGTGACTATGCGGCGGCGTTGCGCCGTGCCGTTGAACTCGTCGAGCTGGACGATCTCCGGGAAGAGCAGAGGGCGCGCCTGGCAGACGGGCTCGACCCGATCGGCATCGGGTTCGGTGCCTTCGTCGAGCGGGCCGGTGGAGCGGTCGACGCCGGCGAATACGGACGGGTCGAGGTCGAGCAGGACGGAAGGGTCAGTGTGCGCACTGGATCGGCTTCCTCCGGTCAGGGCCACGAAACGGCGTGGGCACAGGTGGCGGCGTCGGCACTGGGCATCGACCCTGACGCCGTTACTTACATCGCCGGTGACACCGACCAGGTGGCTCGGGGCGCCGGGACCTTCGCAAGCAGATCAGCTCAGATAGGAGCGGCGGCCATCTGGCGCACGGCTCAGGTAGTGCGACAACGGGCTATCGATCTGACGGCCGGCCTCCTCGAGGCATCGCCGGCCGACGTGGTGCTCTCCGATGGCACGTTTTCCATCGCCGGCGTGCCCGGCACCGAGATGGGGTGGGCCGACGTCGCTGCCGCGGCACATGGCCGCGGGATCGAGCTGAGCGAAGAGGAGTGGTTCGTCCCTGGCGCTCAGACATTCCCGTACGGGGTCCATGTCGCCGTCGTGGAGGTCGCGCTGGAGACCGGCGAGGTCCGGCTCGATCGCCTCGTCACCGTCGACGACTGCGGGAACGTCCTCAATCCGATGATCGTGGAAGGCCAGCTCCACGGCTCTCTCCTACAAGGGGTCGGACAGGCTTTGTACGAGGGAGTCCAGTACTCGGATCAGGGCCAGCTCCTCACCTCGACTCTCATGGACTACGCCTTGCCCCGGGCCGGCGACGCGCCGCCAATCACAGCCGAGCGTTTGGTCCACCCAGCGCCATCGAACCCCCTAGGCGTCAAGGGCACAGGTGAGGCCGGTTGCATCGGGGCACCTCCTGCGATCGTCAATGCCGTGCTGGACGCACTCGCTCCGTATGGCGTCACCGATCTTCAGATGCCGCTGCGACCCGCAACGGTGTGGGCCGCCCTCTCGGCATCTACTGTCCGGCCATAACGATTGTGCAACCGAAAGGGCGATCATGGGAATCGATCCAGAGCATGTGACCATCGTCGAGGAAGTACCCGGCTCAGACATTCCGGTCGAGCTGAAGTATGTCGAGACCTGGGACGGGCTCTACGCCCCGATTGGACTGCGAATCCCCCCGGGACCGGGACCCTATCCCCTCGTGCTGCTCGCCTCCGGCAATGGAGGAGGAGGCATGGCCTGGATCAGGGACGCCGTCGCCAACCGGGGCTTCATCATGGACCGATTGCTGGAGCAGGGCTACGCATGCGCCTGGATCCGTTATCGCACCGAAGTGGAGCTCGGCTACGAGAACGGTGGGCATCTCGTTAGGGACACACGGCAGGGCCGCGACATGTTTAACCGATCCCCCCTCGAGTATGAAGACGAGATCGCCATCGTCGAGCAGCTCAAGCAAGACCCGCGCATCGACCCTGACCGCGTTGGGCTGATTGGGATGAGTCACGGTGGGGAGATGGTCCTCAAGATCGCCTCTGAGTATCAGGGCCTCGCGGCAGCCGTCGCCTCCGAGCCGGCCTCGCATGAGTTCCTCGCCTTGAGCCCGGACAACACGGCCTTTGTCGACCCGCAGACCGGTCTTCGCAACATCGAAGAGATGCAGATGATTGAGACGGAGAAGGTGCGATCACGTATCGACATGGCAAAGGCGACGGAGCGGATCGCCACGATCGACACACCGATCCTCGTCATGGGCCGGGAAGATGATCACCTCCAGGGGATATTCCGCACGAGCTATGACCTTCTGGCGGAGGCGGGCAAGCCTGTCGAGTGGGTCAGCTGGGACCACGATCTCCACGGATACGTCTATCCGCAGCGAGGGCCCGACGGCGAATACGAGGTCAACGAGGTCCAGGAGGAAGCGATCGCCGGTGTCCTCTCCTACCTCGGGCGGCACCTATAGGGACAAAACCGCCGGTCAGGTCAAACCGTCGGAGACGTCCTTGTTCTCGGGCTCGAGGGTGACGTTGGTGCCTTCGGCCTGCCGGGACAACATGGACGCGAAGTCCTGGCCCCCGAACCCACGTCCCACCCCATCCATGACGATCTGGTGGACCAAGGCGGCCGTCGGAAGAGGGACATCGAGAAGGCGCCCGGCCTCGAGACCGAGCTCGAAGTCCTTGCGGAGCAACTCCCAGGTGAACGTCGGCGTGTAGTCGAGATTCACGAAAGCCGGTGTCTTGTAGCGGGTGAAAGTCGACCCCATCACGCTGTCGTTGAGGAAGTCGAGGAAATCGGCGCGGGAAACGCCTGCTGCCTCGGCCAGGACAGTTATCTCTGCCATCGACTGCGTCACAACACCGAGCATGAGGTTATGGCAGATCTTGACCAGGCGGGCCTCGTCACCCTCTCCGACGTAGGTGACCTTACGTCCGAACAGCTCGAGGTACGGGAGCGCGGTCTCGTACGCCTTCATCGGGCCGGACACCACGGAGGTGAGCCGTCCGGCTTTGACGACTTTCGGATTGCCAGAAACTGGTGCCGCCAGCACCGCAGTGCCCAACTCTCCGGCTCGTTGGGTGAGCGTCTCGGAGGTAGGGCCGTCGATCGTGGTCGAATCGACGATTATCTGCGGGCGACTGTTCGGCTGTGAGAGGACTCCTTCGTCACCGATCGTCACCTCGAGAACATCCTCCGGCCCAGCCACCATCGTGAATACGATGTCACGCTCGGCTAGCTCGGCGGGCGAGTCGACGATCTTCGCCCCCTTGTCGGCCAAGGGCTCCGCCTTGGCCCGGGTTCGGTTGTAGACCCACAGGTCCACATTGGAGGCGAGAAGCCGTGCGACCAGGGCGGCACCCATCCGACCGGTACCGATCCAACCCACCCGGTGCGGATATTTGTCGTCAGCCATCGTCGGTGCACTCCTTCTCGCGTCTGCGCGCTGCCAGAACGAAGGGCCGACCTCGCCTCACGCAATCGTTTGTATTATTGGCACTTTGGGGCTGCCGCGCAAGCAAGACGGGGCGGGTCGCTCTCGAAGTTAATATCAGGATTGACTTATATAAGTCAATCCTGTAATAATCCTCCAATGCACGCCTTCGACATTCTCGGCGATCCAGTGCGGCGCCGAATCTTGGAGATGCTGGCCGAAGGCGAGCACACATCGGGCGGGATCACCTCGGTCATCCAGAACGAGTTCGGGATCTCTCAGCCGGCAGTGTCACAACATCTCCGTGTGCTCCGGGATGGGGGTTTCGCATTCGTCCGGGCCGACGGCACTCGGCGTCTCTACACGGTCAGCTCCGCAGCGCTGCAGGAGGTCGACATCTGGCTGAGGCGTTTCCGGCATCTGTGGGACCAGCCCCTCGATGCCCTGGAGACCGAGCTGGCAAGAGGCATGCGTGAGCGCCCTGCCAGGGCAAGCAACACTCGAGGTTCTACGGTCAACGAAGGGCCACCGGAGAGAGAGGACGAAACATGATCGACATTGCGAGCGAAATCGACGCCATCGGGCGCGAGGTGAGCAGGAGACAAGGTCCCGACGGAGAGGAGGTCGCGGTCCTGATCCGACGTAGCTATGACGCCCCCAACCTGGAGGTGTGGGACGCGCTGACCGACCCGGAGCGGATAAAGCGCTGGTTCTACCCAATCAGCGGCGATCTCCAGCCTGGCGGGACATTCCAGCTCGAGGGAAACGCCGGCGGTGATATCAAGCGCTGCGAGCCACCACGCTTGCTCAAGGTCACCTTTGGTGGTCCGACCAGCGTCGTCGAGCTCCGCCTCTCTCCTGACGGGGAAGACCGCACGGTGGTCGAGCTCGAGCACACCGTTCCCATCGACATGGCGATGAGTGGAGCGGGGTCCCTGTATGTCGGGCCGGGCTGGGATGGTGCCTTCGTGGCACTCGGCCTCTACCTCGACGGTGTCGTGGCCGACGACCCGATGGCCGCGGCCAGCTCGCCCGAGGCGCTGGAGCTATCGAGAGAGTCCGTGCACGCGTGGATCAGGGCAGTGGAAGCCTCGGGCACCGCGACTGCTGACGAGCTCGCGGCAGCTGCCGAGATGTCGTTTGCCACCTTCGCACCCCAGACCGACGAAACATCTGGCTGAGGCTTGATCAGCCTCGGGATGCCGAGTCGGCCCGAATCTCTTGGGCCGCAGCCACTCGGAAAAGCAACGCCGACGCGGCGAAGAGCGTGGCGAACATTCCCGTCAGGCCCAAGATCTCGAACACCGAGCTGTACTCCGCTTCGTGCTTGCCGAGTATCAGCGCTACGACGCCGACCAGCACAGTCGCGCCGGCGGTGACGAGCATCGCCCGCGCCATCCCGTCCGGTTGGAAGCGCGCCACTATGGAGCCACCCGTCCCTATGGCGAGCACCCCGAAGAACATGAGGTCTGCAGGATCCCCCTCGACACCGACAACGCCGAGGGCTGCCATTCCCCAAACGAGAAAGACCGCTGTCCCAACGGCCACAGCCACAGCGAATCGGTAGGCGGTGCTTTTTCTCATGATCGTTCCTTCCTCATGGAGTACCGGGTCGCGATGCTGCCGTCAGCAGCCATGTGGCGCCTCGCCACATCTCGCCAAGGGCATCCATGGCGAGCACCTTGAGGCCTTGCCGCCTTGCGAGGGCTGTCCGGCCGTGGTCGGTTATCGCGTAGTAGTTGCGGCGGCGCCCTTCCGGGAGCGCTCGCCACTCAGTCGTCAGGTAGCCGAGCCTCGTGAGCCGATGGAAGAGCGGATAGACCATGGCGTCGGTCCAGGCGAACTCGCCCTCGGACACCTCACGCACACGTTTGAGGATCTCGTACCCGTAGCTCTCGCCTTCGGACAGCACCGTCAGTACGACCGGCGCCGCCGAGGCCGCCGTCAACTCCTCGTCCATCGGCTCAAACCTCGCTTCGCCATCCGATACATAATAGTTCTAGGTATATAGAAGCACATAGTAACCAGCGCGTCAAGATGTGTTCGCGGTCACATGAACGAGAAGAGCGGAGGCAGAACAACCACGACAGCAGCGGCCCAGACGCCAAAGACCGGCAAGTAAGAGGTCTGCCAGGTCTCGAGCCGGTGGATGGTGCCGTGCCCGCTGATGAACCGGGCCGATAGCCAGGCGGTCCCTGCCAGGCTCACCAAGAGCAGCACGTTTAGGCCGAGGGCAGCTGTCCGGTTAGGAGTGAACCCGAGTTCGCCGATGCGCGCGATCATCGCGCCGAGCACTATCACGTCCAGCACCAGGGCGCTCACTACAGCGACAAGTTGGATCCGGTCCATCCAGCTTGGTGGCGTTGACGGGTCCCTGGCGGAGATCCCGTACAGGACCAGACCGAGGACCACCACGAGCAGGGCATCGAAAACGCCGAGAAGGTCGCGATCGAATGCGTTGCCGAGCCCGGTCACGAGATAGACGACGATCGAGGCGACCAGCATCACCGCGAACAGCGGTGTGAACAGCATGGTGAGCACCGGCGCCATGTTCTCGATGACCTGTTTTTTCGATTCGACGAGCCACGCGGCCACGATCACCGCTCCAGCCGCGGCTGGGGGCAAGACCCAGTCGATGACCCGCTCGGAATCGACACCAGTGGGGTCGAGGATGAACGCGGTCAGGGCCATGAGCACGCCGCCCCCAAGGGCGATCAGGACGTAGTAGATGAACCATTCCCCGGTGAAGCGGACGAAGTCCATCCGCCGCTCGTGCGATCGCAGGACACCGCTCATGTACGGATAGGCAACTACGAACCACAGCACCACCGGCAGATGAGTGGCGACCAACAATTCGGTCGACCCTCCCTCGACGAAGGGGTACACGTTGATCACCACCGCGGCGATCAGGAATGGCACGGCCATCCCCAGCGATTGGCGCAGGGTGAGTCGCCTTCGCCGGGCGAAGTAGCCGGCCAGGAAGGGCACCACGAACAGGCTCGCATTTCGCAACAGCCACGATGCCTGTTCGGTCGGGAACCCGGCCGCGATACGTGCGACCTGGATCGCAGCGGCCGCCGCGACGGCGAACACGAGAGCCTCCAGCCACCGACTGTCGGACTGTTCCTGCTCACCACTGTCGGATATGACGAGCTGTCTCCACAGCCTGGCGCTGTGCTCGCGGGCGAACTCGCGGGACAACTCGTCGACTGTCCCCATCCGCTTCACCGCCACCAACAGCGCCTCGTCGGGAGAGAGTCCAACCTCGGTCAGATCAGCGATCTGAGCGCGCAGATGGTCCTCTAGCTCCTCCAGGTCGCGGCCATCAACGGCCGGGCTCTGTTCGACGAAGGTACGCCACTCCTCGATCTCCAGGTCCAACTGGTCCATGCTCACGCCCTCCCAAAGGCCAAGGGCAACAGATCGCCACCGCCCCAAGCGTCACCCAGGGCTTTCGCCACGGTCACCCACTGCCGCTTGTGCTCCTCGAGTGCCGCGT
>JARDZU010000024.1 GCA_029240695.1 Acidimicrobiia bacterium
GCTTTCACCCGGGTATTGGGCATCGACCGGGCTGAATCCCTGGAGCGGGGGTGGTTGCTCGGCCCGTTCCCGGAGGGCGCTCTGTGGCCGGGACCAGCGTTCAATGCCCTCGCCGGAGCCGACTGGGGTGCCATCGCAGGCGAGGCGGCCGGTCTGATCACGATCCTGCTCATCGTTCCGATAACCCTCCTTCTCTACATCGGTGCGCTCGAAGTCGAGACCAAGTCGGACGTCGACATGAACGCCGAGCTGCGGGCTACCGGCTGGGCCAACGTCGCCGCCGGTGCGGTGGGCGGACCTCCCGGTTACATGTACCTGGCCGACACGTTGATCACCCAAAGACTGGTGGGCCGACGACGGGGTCCGGCGGTTGTAGCCGCATTCGGAATTCTGGGAGTGCTGGTCGCCGGTGGCGCGGTCCTCGAGTTCGTTCCCGAGTTCGTCATCGGCGGCTTGCTCTTGTTCGTCGGAGCCGACTTCATGGTCGAGTGGCTGTGGGATTCGCGCCGGCGGATGACACGCCAGGATTACGTTCTGATGTGGGGAATCGTCGTGATCGTGGCCACGGTCGGATTTCTCCCCGGCGTTGCCGCCGGCTTGGTGGCGGCCATCGCTCTGTTCGTCGTTCGATACAGCCGGATCGACGTCGTCAAGCACTCCCTGACGGCCAGAGACCATCGGAGCAACATCGAGCGTTCTGAGATAGACGCCGACTATCTCCAGGAAAAAGGTGATTCCGTGCTGATCCTGGAATTGCAGGGATTCATCTTCTTCGGCACGGCGAGCCGGATCACACGGCATGTCCGCTCCCGCATGGAGAGCGCCGAGGAACTGCGCTTTGTAATCTTCGATTTCCGACAGGTCACCGGGATCGATTCATCTGCAGTCGTGCTTTTCGAGAGGATTGCCCTGCTTGCCCGGGAACAGGGATTGGTCCTGGTGCTCACCGGGCTGAGCTCGACCCATCGGGCCCAGTTCTCCCAACTCACAGCCGAGTACGACGATGTGATCAGGGATGATGTCGATCTCGACCACGGCATGGCGTGGTGCGAGGACCGTCTCCTCGTTGATGCCGGTGAAAGCAACCGAGAGCAACGGACTCTGCCAGGACGGCTGGCTCACGAGCTTGGCCCATTCCTGGCCGCCCGCACCATTCCGGCAGGCAGTCAGTTGCTGCGACAGGGCGAGCCCACATCGGGCATCTTCATCATCATGTCCGGCCGTGTGACGGTGCTCCTCGAGGGGCGCGACGGTGAGCAGGTGCGTCTCCGGACCCTCCTGGAGGGGACCGTGCTGGGGGAGATCAGCCTGTATCGAGACGAGCCGCACACCGCCACTGCGGTTGCCGACACCGATTGCGACGTCCTGCATCTCACGCCCGAGAGGTTCGAGGACCTCTGCCGCGAGGCACCGGCGGTCGCCGCCGATTTCCATGCCTTCGTGGCTCGGATCCTTGCCGGTCGGGTGAGCCACGCCAATCGCGCCATCAGGGCCCTCCAGAGTTGACCCGTCGACCGAGGGTTCGCCTGCCTTGACCACCATCCGCGGAACAGAGGAACAGGGTGCGACCTTCGTCGAGCTCTTCTTCGACCTCGTCTTCGTATTCGCCGTCACACAGGTGACCGCGGTCCTCGCCCATGACCTCACCGGGGCGGGTGTGACGCGCGCCTTGATCCTCTTCTGGTTGGTGTGGTGGGCTTGGACCCAATACACCTGGTCGCTCAATGAGGCCGACACGGAGCATGTCTCGATCCGGTTCATCACCCTGGTGGCGACCGCTGTCGCCTTCCTCATGGCGGTGACAATCCCTCTCATCACGAGTCCGTTTGGCTGGTTGTTCCCTCTCGCCTATCTGGTGCTCCGCACAGTGGGCATCTCCCTGCAGTGGAGACTGGCCGCGGGCGACCCCGTGTGGGTTCGATCGGTGAAGACGTGGACCGTACTGTCGAGTCTTGGCCTGCTGGCGATCATCGCTGCTGTCTTCCTCCCACCGGATCGCCGGTTTCTCGCCTTGGGTATCGCCGCTCTCCTCGATGTAGTCGCAGCTCTAGGAGCCGGTCGCGGCGAGTGGAGGCTGTTCCCGGGTCATTTCGCCGAACGGCACGGATTGTTTGTCATCATCGTGCTCGGCGAATCTCTCATTGCGGCCGGTTTGACCCTCGCCGATCACACGCTGAGCGTTGGGCTCCTGTCGGTGGCTGTCACCGCCGTTGCCGGAAGCTGCGCCCTTTGGTGGACGTATTTCGGATGGGCAAGGGACGCGCTGGAAGACAAGATGAAGGCACAGCCTCCGAAGAGGCTCGGAAGGTATGCCCGTGACGTGTACTCCTTTGCCCACTTTCCCCTCATCTTCGGGGTCATTGGCTTCGCACTCGGCATCGAGGAGGCCATCGCCCATCCCAAGGACCCATTTTCAGTTCCCGGTGCCCTGGCGTTGTGCCTCGGACTCGCCTCGATCCTGGGCGGCACGGGTCTGGCTCTGGCACTGGCTCGCGTTCGCGTGCCTCCAATCCGCTGGTGGGCGGTGGTCATGCTGATCGTCGCTGTCCCGTTAGTGCGGCTCATGCCGGCTTGGGTCGCAATGACCTTCGTGTCGGTCGTGGTGGCGGGTCTGGCCATGGCCGAGGAGTCTTCGCAACACGCTCGCGGGGTATCGGAGGCGTCTGTCTAAAGAACCTCCTGGGTTTCTGCCGATCATCTCTCTGTGAACTGAGGAGAGCCTAGATGGACATGGCACCGGCAGTCAGAACCAAGCGAGTGCGCCTCCCCGAGATCATCGGGCGGTGGTCGACGCGAGAGACTGCGCTCCTCAGGGTCGATGCCGGCGCGGACAGCCTCGGGGACGGGTTCATAGCGGTCAGGGTGACGAGCGAACCCACTGGACACGGGCTGATTGGCGCCCTGCACAGGCTGTTGCATCCCCGATAGACGGGTGGCTTGACCCTCGCTCTGGTCAGCTCGCTGTACTGGAGATTGCCGATTGGAACACCGGGAGACCTTGCTCGATCATCTCCATGGTCCCGGTGAGCGAAATCCGAAAGTGTCCTGGCGAGGCGCATGTGGAGCCCGGCAAGACCAGGACTCCACGCTCGGCGAGCCTCTCCACGAATGCCCCGTCGTCCGGGTCGGGAGAACGAACCCAGAGGTAGAAGGTTCCTTCCGGCGACTGGAGCTCATAACCGGCTTGTTGGAGCTCGGTGACGAGGAGATCACGCTTTCGCTCCAGTTCGACCAGATCGATGGAGAGCTTGTCCAATTCGGCCAGTGAGTACTGCATGACTGCGCTGGGGAACAACCAGCCGCCTGCGATCTGGGCCATGAAGATGGCGGAACGCAGCGTCTCCCGATCCGGCATGTTCGGCGTCCAGGCGAGCCACCCCACCCGTTGACCAGGTGTGAGAAGGATCTTGCCATAGCTGTAAGAAATGAGAGTGTGCGGGTAATACCCGGCGGGGCTGGTGAACTTGGCATCGCTGAATACCAGCTTGGAGTAGGGCTCGTCGGAGAGCAGGTAGATCGGCTTTCCGAATTTCTCCGAGGCGTCGGTCAGGACATCGGCAAGACCCTCGAGGGTGGAAGGCGGGTAGATGCGACCCGTGGGGTTGTGTGGCGTGTTCACGATCAGCAGACGCGTCTTCTCGGTGATAGCCCGGGCCAGGCGTTCAAGGTCGAGGTCGTAGTCGTCGCTCCGGACCGGGACGTTGACCGGGATCGCGCCGGACGCCAGGATCATCGATCGGTAGAAGAACCACGGGGGATCGAAGTAGACGACCTCGTCACCGCCATCCACTAGTGCCCCGAGGGCGATGGCGATAGCGCCGAAAGCGCCCGGTGTCATCGCGATGTCCTCGGGGTCGAAGGTCTGGCCACGCCATTCGAGGAGATGATTCGCCACAGTCCGCTGCGACTCCACCTCGGAGAACTTGTAGGCGTAGTGGTTTTTGCTTCGTGGAGTGGTGGACGAAGTAAGAGCGGAGGCGAATCCTTCCACAACCATCTCCTGAGGATTCCCGAAAGCGAAATCAGCGATGTAGGGCTTGTGGCGATGCTCCTCCCAGATGGGCAGGAAAGAGAGCAACGCGTGGTTTGCTGCCGTGATTCGTTGGATCCGCTCGGTCACCATGCAGGTAACGGACGATAACCGCGACTAAGCGCTCCAACATGGGAGGTTTGCCCCAGCTGGCCCCGTCCTCCGCCATATTCTTCCGGGCAAGACATGTTGATCCGTCCGGTCGAGCCAGCAGATCTCGATGCCCTTTACGAGGTCTGTCTTCGCACCGGTGACGCCGGGGAGGACGCGAGCGCCCAGTTCGTGGACGGCCGTCTCCTCGGTGAGGTCTACGTCGGGCCCTACTTGATGATGCCGAGCGGGATCGGTTTCACCGCGGTCGAGGAAGGCGCCCCGTCCGGGTATGTCCTGGCCGCCGTTGATACCCGGCGATTCGAGGCCGAATGCGAGGCGGGGTGGTGGCCTCCGCTGCGAGCGCGCTACCCCCAACCGGTCGCTGAAGATCCGTCGAACGACGACGCCGAGATCATCGCCTTGATCCACAATCCGGAGAGCCCACCCGACGAAGTCGTGGCCCGATATCCGGCCCATCTCCACATCGATCTCCTCCCCGTCCTGCAGGGGAGAGGCGTGGGGCGAGCGATGATGGGCCGTCTCCTCGACGACCTGCGAGCCAGGGGAGTTCCCGGTGTCCATCTCGGAGTAGACGCACGCAACAAGCGCGCTGTCGGCTTCTACGAGCACCTCGGTTTTGAACATCTCGATGACAGCGATGATGTGGTGATGGGGGTGCGGCTCGATGAGGGCTGATAACGACTGGTCGAGGGCCGAAAGTGACTCGGCCGCATACACTCGCATTGTGAGGTCATGAGCTCGCAAGTGCCGACTGACCGGGTCGTTGGGCCATCGTTCGAGGTTTACCTGCCTATGGATCGTCGGCGTGAGCTGGCGGGAATGGGCACGTTGCCTGCGACATCCACCGGCTCCGCTCTTTTCGCCGATATCAGCGGTTTCACCAACCTGACCGAGATCCTGAGTCGGAACCTCGGCCCTCGCCGGGGAGCGGAAGAGTTGACCCGTTTGCTCAACGAGGTGTTTGGGCCGATCACGAGAGCGATCCACGAGCACGGTGGCAGTGTCATATCCTTCGGTGGCGACTCCGTGACCAGTTGGTTCGACGGCGACGATGGATACCAGGCCACGGCCGCCGCCCTCAGCCTGCGCTCCTTCATCCAGGTCTTCCGATCTCAGGAAACCGGCGGGCCGGCCGGTGATATCGATATCAAGGTCGCCGTCGTCTCTGGCCAAGCGCGCCGGGTTCGCGTCGGCCGTCCCGAGTACTCATACATGGACCTTCTGGCTGGTCAGGTGGTCGACGCTCTCTCCGCCGAGGCCGAACTGCTGCAACGGGGCGAGGTGGCCGTGAGCCGGGAAGTAGCAGAGGCACTCGGATTCCGTGCGGAGCTCAGAACCGTCTCGAGTGATAGACGCGTCCGCTATCTCGTCGACTCACTCACCTCCGCCCCGGACCGGGTCATCTCGATCGATGATTACGCCATCGATGAGCCCAGAGCGCGGGAATGGCTGCTCCCCAACGTCCATGAACAGATCGAACAACGGCTCCAGGGGCTCATGGCCGAGCTTCGGGACGTCGTCGTCGTGTTCGTTGGCTTCGACGGCATCGACCATGTCCACGACGAGGACGCGGGAACGTCGCTCGATGCCTGTGTCTCCTGGGCTCAGGAGGTGCTTGGGAAATATGAAGGCGTGGTTCTCCAGGTCCTGATCGACGATAAGGGCTGTCATCTCTACGCCGTCTTCGGCGCCTCGATATCCCATGAAGATGAAGCGAGACGCGCAGTGATCGCGGCTCTCGAGCTGACCGAGCACTCAGGCGATTCCGGTGTCAATGCCGAAGTCAGGGTCGGAATCGCCAATGGAGTGGCCTATGTCGGCTCCTACGGGGGGCCGAACCGGATGACCTATGGCGCCCACGGTCCCGTGGTGAGTCTCGCCGCCCGGATCATGCAGCAAACACCACCCGGTGAAGTCCATGTCACCGCGGAGATTGCTGCAGAACCGAGCGCCCGCGTCGATTTCGTGGTTGTCGGGTCCAGGGACTTCAAGGGCATCGACCGATCAGTGACGATCCATAGGGCTAATCCTGTGGATGGCCATGGCCCGGCGGAGACTTCCCGCCGGCTCAGCGACGGGGGGCTGGTCGGCCGTGATCGGGAACGAGGAGTCGTCGCCTCGCGCCTCGCTCAGCTGCATTCTGGTGAGGGGGGAACGATCCTCATCGAGGGCCCTGCCGGCATCGGTAAATCCCGGTTACTCAAGGACTTCATCGAGCAGGCCGAGTTGCTCGGCACCACCATCATCACGAGCACGGGCGAGGAGATCGAAAGCGCGACAGCGTTCTACGCGTGGAGGCCGGTGCTGCGTCAGTTGTTCGGGGGGGAGGGAACGGAGGCCGAGGGAGAGCTGCTGACGTTCGTCGCCAACGACCCGTGGATGGAAGAGCGCAAAGGCCTGCTCGCCCCCATGGTCTCGGTCGCTGTCGACGACTCAGACCTGATCGCCGGGATGGAGTCAGAGCTCCGTGGAGAGAACACTTTGCGTCTCCTCACTGCGATCGTCCGAGGCGCTCCCCGGGCCTCAGGCCCGTTCGTCATCGTCATCGACGACGCCCACTGGGTCGACTCGGCCTCGTGGGCTATGGCGGAAAGAGCGGTGCGTGAGATCCCGGCGTTGCTGCTCGTCATCGCCACCCGCCCGTTCGGAGAGGGATCCGGGCGGAACGCGCCTGTGGAATACGAGCGTCTGGTCGTGGACGAGCGCACCGAACATGTTGTCCTAACGGAGTTGGAGCCGGCCGAGGTGATGCAGTTGGTCGAGCAGAGTCTGGGTGTGACGAGTGTTCCGGCGCCTGTGGTCGAGATGATCATCGAGCAGGCCGAGGGCCATCCCTACTTCAGCGAGGAGATCGCTTTCGCCCTTCGTGACGCCGGCCTTTTGGTCATCGAGAACGGAGAGAGCCGGCTTGCACCCAACGTCCGGGATCTGCGTGACGTGGACTTCCCCAACACCGTCCAGGACATCATCATCGGCCGATTCGACCGGTTGTCTGCCCGCCAGCAGTCGATTCTGAAGGTCGCCAGCGTGATCGGTAGAGAGTTCTCCATCGACACCCTGGTCGAGATCTACCCGGTGGAGATGGACGCCGCCGAGGCGGTCGAGAGCCTGCAGAGCCTCGCCGTCCTCGATCTGATGCAGGAGGTCGTGCACGACCGATCGCGCTATCGATTTCGCCACGCCATCACCCGGGACATCGCCTATGGCTTGCTGCTGTACTCCCAAAAGACAGGGCTTCATCGTGCCGTCGCTATCTCACTGGAGGCGGCGCACGCCGATGATCTCGACGCCGTCGCGACGACCCTCGCCCACCACTGGCGTAACAGCCTGAGCGCGGAGTCGGAGAGCGGCGACGTCGACAAGGCCCTCGACTACTTGGGCCGGGCAGGCCGAACGTCGCTTCGCAACTTCGCCCACCGTGAGGCAATCGGATTCCTGACCGACGCAATCGACCTGGCCACGTCCGGCGCCGATGGGGTCGGGCCGAGCCAGGAAGTTCCAGCGCAGATGCTGGCCCGCATGGAACAGGACCTCGCCGAGGCCTATCTGGGCATGGGTCGCGTCGATCGCAGCGCCGACCACTTCGAGCGTTCGCTCCAGCTGCACGGCTACCCGGTCGGTCATGGCAAGTTCGGTGTCGGGGCGAAGCTCCTCACCGCCTCAGCCATGCAGGCGCGCCATCGGCTGTCTCGATCCGACGTCGCGGCCGCCCATGCCGGGTCGAGGGAAGATTTGATCGAGGCCGCGACTGCCTATGAGCGGCTGATGAAGATCTATTACTACGCCAACGATCCTGGAGCTCTCATCACCGCCGCCGTGTCGGGTTTGAACCTGGCGGAGAAGGCGGGCACGTCGCCGGTCTTGGCCCGCATCTACGCCAACATGAGCATCGTTGCCGGGATCGTTCCTATCCACCGGCTGGCCCGGCTCTATGCCCGTAGGAGCCGGGAGGTTGCCGACGAGGTCGATCGCCCCCCCGAGCACGCCTGGGTCCGTCTCGCCACAAGCGTCTACGGCGTAGGGGTCGGTGACTGGGAGACCACCGAGCAGGACCTTCGAGACTCGCTAGATCTCTACAAGCGTCTAGGCGACACACGTCAGATGGAGGAGAACTTGGGCACCACCGGTCAAATGATGACTGCCCAGGGCCGATTTGCCGAGGTCTATGCGATCGGAGAGCAGCTGAAGGAGTCGGGTGCCGGCCGAGACGATGCGCAAGGGGAGATGTGGGGATGGCTCTTCCAGGGGACCAGCCTTCTCCGGCAGGGCGACTATCGAACCGCTATGGCGAGGTTCCGCAACGGGGAGGCCCTCCTCGATGCCGGGGTCGGGTCGATCAACGTGGGCTGGCTGTACGGCTTGATGGCGGAGACCTATTGGCGCCTAAATGACCAGGAAAGGGCACGGGCCGCCGCAGCCTCGGCATCACAGGCCCTGTACGCAGAGCGGCCCGGCGTCGTATTCGCCCTCGACGGCTTCACAGGGGTAGCCGACGTCTACCTCGGCCAATGGGCGACCGGTCGCGCTCGCGAGGCTGCTACCGCCAAGTCGGCCTCGGAGCTGGCGGTGAAGAAGCTAGGTGCGTTCAGCAAGGTCTTCCCCATCGGCCAGCCCGCTTTTCATCGATATGCCGGCGGGGTCAAGGAGCAGGCGGGAGACGTAGTGGCCGCTCGGAAGGAGTGGCAGCAGGGCCTCGCGACGGCGGTCCAACTGCAGATGCACTACGAGGAGGGCCGTTTGCGGCTGAGCCTGGGACGTTTGGCCAAGGACCGGGCTCATCTCGAGGCGGCTCGGGATCTGTTCGAGGCCACCGGGGCCGCACCGTTCGCCGAGGCGGCGCGGGCGGCGCTCCGTGAGGTCTGACCGCTAAGGCCTGGTGACCACTCGTCGCAGGCTCTTGGCGACGGGACTGGCCGATGTGATTGCCTTGGTGGCGCCCTTGACGAAGAACGGCGGCTCCTTCCAGGGCAGCCCACGGTCGTAGCGACGCTGGTCAGCCATTCGGAAGATGAAGGCGAACGGGGGCTCGGTCACATTCCACAGTCGGCACAAGCTGGCTCGATGTCCGGACTGCTCGATGATGGCGTTGACTGCTCGGCGGGCTGCCTCGTTGGCCGCCTCCATGGTCGCCACCGAGGTGAAGGTGCGCACGTAGTCCGAGGCGAGCATGAGGTTCGACACGGCGGTGAATGCGTGTGGTCGAAGTCGCCATGTGTCCACGTAGGCGACGAAGAGGGGCTCCGCGTCTTCGTCCATTGGGACCAGACCCTTGACATCGGCCGGTCCCGGCTTCGGCAGGGACGCCAGCCATTTCTCCCGCTGTATGTCCGGGTCGAGGAACCAGCAATGCAACATCTCGTCGGTGAGCGGCTTCTCGTCCATGGTGTGGGAATTCTTCAGCTCCGCCCAGACCTCGGTCTTTATCTCCTCCGCCGTGCAATACATGGCCGGCTTCTCGATGGTGTTGCCGTCGGCGTGCCAGTTGGAGATGTCGGCCGAGATGATCCCGCGCACCTTCCCGTCGCCGTATTTCTCGAGAGGGTGGTCGGGCCAGAACTGCTGCTGGGAGATGGAGGTGATCGCCCACGGCGAGTCGATGTAGATCGTGTGCCCGTTGGAGAGGGGCATGTCCTCAGTGAGATAGAACTGGATGCCGTTCATCCACTCGACGTATTTGGTGCCGATCTCCTTGATACCTTCCAGGGAGCTGTCGGCATCGAGGATCCCATCATCGAGCAGGTTGGCCATCACTTCGGCGGGCATGGCGGCTATGTAGTAGTCGGCGTCGTCGAGGGTGTAGCTGTTCCCCGCCGAGTCGGACATGATGACCGATTCGATCGTCCCGCCGGTGCTGCCCTTGTTGGGTTGGCACACGATTTTTTCGATCTTCCGATCGAACTGGTAGTCCACGCCCTTCTCGGCCAGATAGGCGAGCCAGGGGTGGAGCCAGACCTCATTGGTCGGCCCGTTCAGGACACGATCGGTGCTTGGGCCGGGGATGAGCATGTCCAGGATCAGGGCGAGCCCGACGTCGCCTTCCACGTGGGCGTTGGCCAGTCGAGCATTGGCGGCTACGAGGGAGCGAGTCAATCCCTCGGCAAGGAACTTCTTGTAGCCCTCCGACTTGTTATCGGCATCGACGAATTCCCACCACCCCATCGTCTCGTAGATCTCCTGGCGGCGGGCGTCACAGCTGGTGAGCACCTGCCAGAGCTTGCCGACGAAGAACTCGATCTCGTCGTTCTTCAGCCCCATCTCAGCTGGCACGTTGTCGATGAGATCCTGGACGATCAAGGCCCAGTCCTCTCGCGTGCTGGGGAACCGTGACGGCATCTCGATGGACTTCTTCTCATAGAGGGACATCTCGACCCGGGATGTGTCGGTGAGGTTGTCGACCACATGGGCGCCTTTGTCGCCAAAGGGAATGCGGCTCATTGTGTCCGTCACGTGTCGGTAGAACCGGGGAAAGAAGCGGAAGCCATGCTCACCCGGCAGGAAGCCGGCGGGGCCTTCCACATCTGCGCAGATCGAGCTGTCGCCGCCTACCGGAACCGGAATGCTCCTCGCCTTGCCACCGCACAATTCGGTCTGACGCTCGAAAACGGCGACCCGGAATCCGCGTTCGATCAACTCGTGGGCGGCGCTCATCCCGGCTACGCCACCCCCTAGCACCGCGACCTTGGGGCCTTTTCCGGCGCCCTCGAACGTGCTGACTTGCTCCGTTGTCATCTGGCCCCATCCTTCGATGAAGGACGAAGCTAGTTATCGGGGACGGTCGTGTTTCTCGATCCTCAGCCGACCGCCTCTTGGCCTTCGTTTGGCGGTAGGGAGAGCAGTGTGGGTGGACCGCTCGGTGTGTACGAGGCGATGATGACACCTGTCTCCGTGACAACACTCGAGCCGTACTTCATCGTCATTGGGATCGTGCCCGAGCCGAAGAGCCGCTTTCCGTCGCCCAGCACAACCGGGTAGGTGAACAGGTTGAACTCGTCGACTAGCCCGGCTCCGATCAGTGTTTGCAGGAGACCGTGACTGCCGTGGACCTGAAGTTCGCCCCCGGGCCGCTCCTTCAGCTGACGAACTGCTTCGATGACGTCGCCATCGATCGGGTGGGAGTTGGTCCACTCGAGGGTGTCCGGTCGGCTGGTAGCGACATGCTTGGGCAGGTTGTTCAGTCCGGCGGCTACCACATCGTTCTGGTCAGGGAACGTGGACCAATAGGGATACATCATGTCGTAGGTGGTGCGACCGAGCAGGATCTCCTCAGCCCTGGTGAAGATATCGGTGATCGCTCGGCCATGCCTTCGTCGGCGAAGGGAACGAGCCATCCCCCCAACTCGAAGCCATTGCTGCGGTCCTCGTCGGGTCCGCCGGGACCCTGCATGACGCCGTCCAGGGTGACGAATGTGGTGGCGGTCAGTTTCATGATTCTTCTCCTTCCTTACCGGTGTTCGGCCTTCATGACTATTACGAATTGGCCCGGCCTGGATCGACAAGTTCGAGAGGTCAATCCCAGGCTGTGGACCAAGCCCTGGTTAACGTTTTTCACATGGGAGCAAAGGTGGCGGGTCGAAACAAGGCTGAGCCCGCGTCCAGGCAATGGAGCATCCCCTCCAAGCTGACCTTGGCCACTGTGCCCATCGTGGTAGTAGCTCTGCTTCTCGGGGTTTTCCTGGTGTGGTCGCTGGCGACCTCGGGAGATATCTGGCTTGCGGTAACCGTCGGAGTCGTCGTCGGTCTGGTGGCTCTCGGATCGCTTCTCGTCGCCTACCGGATGGGTCGAGCGATCGGCACCCGAATCGGTTCTGTTACCACCGCGGCGAGACGTGTTGCCCACAAGGACCTGGTCGATTTGCTCGACGCCCTGCGCACCTCTGACCCAGGCGCCGACGCCATCCCACCACTCGGCCTCGACATCGATTCGGGCGATGAGATTGGTGATCTGTCCAGATCATTCGAAAACATGCACCGGGCCCTGATCGATACGTCGACCCGACAGATGGAATCTTTGCGGGTAGGGGTGTCCGGCATCCTGGTCACTCTCGCCCGTCGCAACAGCTCGCTGGTCGATCGCCAACTTGCGCTGCTCGACGAACTCGAATCCCGCGAGGAGGATCCTGAGACCCTTGGCGGGTATTACCAGGTCGACCATCTGGCGGCACGGATGCGTCGGAATGCAGAAAGCCTCCTGGTGCTCGCCGGCTCCGAGTCACCTCGGGTATGGGCCAAGGCCACCGAGATCTCTGATGTGGTTCGAGCTGCCCTGAGCGAGGTGGACGAGTACCAGCGGGTCGAGTTGCTCGCCTTGGAGCCGGCACGCCTGTCGGCTGGAGCCGTTACAGATGTCGCCCATCTCCTCGCCGAGATCTTCGAGAATTCCTTGCAGTTCTCGCCGCCCACCGAGCCTGTTCGCGTCACCGGGCTCTTCGACGTCGATGGCTACGAGCTCTCGATATCGGACCACGGGGTCGGGATATCCGACCCGAGGTTGGCCGAGATGAACCGGATCCTTGAGCGCCCGCCTGCCCTCGGCCTCTCGGTCGAGCCCACGATGGGGATATATGTCGTGGCCAAGCTGGCTGATCGGCACGGGCTCAATGTCCAGCTGATCCCCAGTGTTCCGGGCATCACCGTCAAGGTGACCATCCCCCGCGATCGCCTGGAGATGGCGCGGGTGGAGCCGGAATACGACGTCATCGATCTGACACAGCCAGAGATGATCGAAACCTCCGACCCTGTGTCGATAGCGGTGCCGCCGGTGCCCGTCGCGGAGGTGGATGCGGGCGACCTCCCGGTACGCATCCCGGGCCGAGCCTTCCGCGAGGAAGAGCCGGCAACAAGCATCGCTGCCGGAGAGGGCGGCGGCACCCTCAGGTCGGCGCTGGTCGATTACAACCGGGGTCGGGCCGAGGCCGAGGCAAAGGGGGAGAGCGATGACTGACGCCGCCACCAATCTCAACTGGCTGCTCGAGCGTCTATGCGCCACCGTGCCCACCATCAAGCAGGCGGTCGTGGTCTCATCCGACGGGCTCGCCATGGCCAAGTCCCAGGACGTCGACCGGGAGACGGCAGAGAGATTGGCTGCCGTGTCATCGGGGATGATCGGGCTGGCCTACGGGTCCGCCGGCCGGTTTGGGGCCGGTGCGGTGTCGAACATCATCGTCGAGATGCAACAGGGTTGGCTCTTCGTCACCGGCATCCGTCACGGCTCCCTCCTCTGCTGTCTCACCAGCAAGGAGATCGACCTGGGGGCGGTGGCCTTCGAGATGTCGATCTTCGTGCAGCGGGTCGGCGACAGCCTCACTCCCGACATTCGGGAGGAGCTCAAGGCACGGCTGGTCGAACCCGAGCCGGCATGACCACCGAGCCCGGAACCCCTCTCGGTGGCCGGATCGTCCGCCCATACACCATGACCGGCGGGCGGAGCGGTGTGGGGCTCCCCAACATCGCCCTCGAAGCGCTGGTCGCCGTGACACCTGCCGGGATGCGTATGCGAGGTCGTTTCCGTTGGGAAGCCGCCGAGATCATCGCCCAGAGTCGCAAGGAGATCGCCATCGTCGAGCTGGCGGCGAATCTCGAGGTCCCGGTCGGCGTGATCCGCGTTCTCGCCGCTGACCTGCGCGACCAGGGAGCGATCACTATCACCGAGCCGCTGACCGAAGCCACGGTCGATTCTGGGGACTCCGAATATGCCGAACTACTCCACCAGGTGCTCGATGGGATCCGGGCTCTCTGAGCGCACCGGGTTGACCCCGGTCAAGATCGTCGTCGCCGGCGGCTTCGGCGTGGGCAAGACAACCTTTGTTGGCGCCATCTCCGAGATCGAGCCATTGCGAAGCGAGGCGATCATCACCGACGCCAGCGCGGGGATCGATGAGCTCTACCCCGACGGCACCAAGACCGAGACGACGGTGGCCATGGATTTCGGCCGGATCAGCCTCAAGCATCGTCTCGTCCTCTATCTGTTCGGCACCCCCGGTCAGGACCGCTTCCATTTCATGTGGGACGAGCTGGCCCGGGGCGCCATTGGAGCTGTGGTTCTGGTCGACACTCGCCGAATCGAGGCGTGCTTCGCCGCCATCGATTTCTTCGAGAAGCGAGGGACACCGTTCGTGGTGGCGGTGAACACTTTCCACGGGCGTCGAATCCACGAGCCCGAACTGGTTCGGGAAGCACTGCGCATTGGCCCCGACATTCCGATTGTCTATTGCGATGCCAGGGTCCGCGTGGATGTCCAGCGAGCGCTGCAGGCGGTGGTCGAGCACACCCTGGAACGGGTGATGTCCGAGTCTGCGGCCAGCTGACTCAGGCCGGGATGCGGACGGGCTCCGCCTCCGAAAGGCCCTGACTGACCCTCAGCGACTCGGAGGGCAGCCGCAGTTCGAACACGTTGTGCCCGTCTCCGGTGCGTCGGTAGGTGATGTCACCGTCCATCTGCCGGGCGAGACGTCGGGCGACGGTGAGGCTGAGGCCCACAGCGGCCGGCCGGGTCACTGGGCCGCCGGCGCGCAGGTCACCGTTGAAAATCTTCTCCCGGTCGGGGACCGGTATGGCGGGCCCGTCATCGATGACCGAGATGACGGTATCGGGGCCTGAGCCGGTCGTCTCCAGGCTGACGACCGATCCGCCGTAACGAACGGAATTGGCGATGAGGCTGTCGAGGATCCTTATCGTGATCCCTGGATCGGCCCACAACGAAGTCGCATCGATCTCGACCGCGACGTTCTCGGCACCGGGAACATCGGACAGGGCCTCCCGGCAGAGAACGCCGGCGTCGACCGAGCGCCCCAGATGATGTGACGGAGCTTTGCCGGCGGAGACGATGAGATCGTCGACGATCGAGGCCATCTCCCTGACCTGGGAATCGATGCGGCGAACGCTGCGATGGAGATCGACCGGATCTCCCTCGGCCCGAGCCGTCAGGTCGAGCACGGCTCCGATCGGCACCCGGAGATCCTCGGCTATGGCCGCGACGAACTCGTCCCTGCCCTGGATCAAGCGCTCGAGACGCAGCTCGTCGTGA
The DNA here is from genome assembly GCA_029240695.1 of Acidimicrobiia bacterium. Lineage (GTDB taxonomy): Bacteria > Actinomycetota > Acidimicrobiia > Spongiisociales > ZC4RG35 > JARDZU01. The sequence continues at coordinate 15,168 of JARDZU010000024.1, forward strand.
TGGGCTCGGGTCGAATCCTCCAGTTGGAGGAGGATCGTGGCCGGCCGATGCTTGCGGGCGGGCAGGAATGAGAGCGACAGCTGGCCCCAGATGGCCCGCCCGTCGGAGGCCCGCCAGCGCATCCAGCTGGTGGCGCTCTGTGTAGCGCCGTTGCCCATGTCTTCCCATGCCTGTCCCAACTCGGATAGGTCGTCGGTGTGGATGACGCTCCTGATGTTTGTGCCGGCTACCGGCCCGAGCATGGCGGTCAGAGCTTCGTTGGCGTCGATGAATTCACCGGAAGGGGTGAGCACAGCCATCCCGATGTTCGCCTTCTCGAAGCCAAACCTGTATCCGTCCTCGCGGTTTGCTCGCTTGGCTTCTCCCGTCGCCGCCAGTCGCCAGCCGGCGATCAGGAGCGCTACCAGGGCGAGCGTCAAGGTGAGGAACACAACAGGCATCGCGACATGGTCCACGCCATAGCGCTGGACATACGCCTCTCGATACATGACGACGAAATTGAAGATCTGGAACCCGACGACATAGACAAACCCGGCGAGGACCAACCTCCACTCCTGATAGAAGGAGACGGCGACGAGGCCGAGCAGGAATGCGAATTGTGATTCGGCCGAACCCTCGAGGTACCGGACGACGATCCCCGCCGCGGTCACGAGGCCCAGCGACACCGCTCCGGCGGCCATGCCCTGCGTCCTCGACGTCATGCCGATCACGGCCATCACGATGAGTAACAGCGATGCGATCACGATCTCGTACGTCGGCACCTCCCTGATCAAGCCGACCACGGCGAGAACGGGCACCTGGACGAGGAGCAGAACGAGCAAGAAACGGTGCCGGGTGGCGAAGAGCGTCGCGTCCGTTTCCTCGCGGACTCGAAGCGGCCTTCTCTTCCCCGGAAAGAGACGCCTGGGCATACGTACACGATATCGCCACGGAGTCGCGAGGCCTGGCACCTCCAAATCTCGGGGTCCTTGGTTGGGCGGGCGCCGCGGAATACCGTTTGTGCGATGGACATCGCCCAATTGATCGATATCTCATTGGCCAACGGTGACGAGCGACCTGTTGAGGTGATGTCGCTGGAGCCGGCCGAGGTCCCCGCGCGAGCTGTTGGGCCATTGGTTGGCCTGCTCACCGAGGTGACGGGTGTCCTGCTGGCTGCCAGGGCGGCCGGGAGGATCAGAGCCACCGGTTCCTGGGCAGGCGACACCTATCGGATTTCGATCTCCACACCGGCTGGAGACTTCGGTGACGGAGTGACGGCCATCAACCGGTTGTTGGGGGAGCCGGCGCTGGCGATGGGAGTCGCCTCCGCCGCTCGCATGGCCGAAGGTCAGGATCTCTCGGTCCGTCTTGCCGCGGACGGCGCCGGCGCGGCATTACATGTGGTGCTATCGAAGCATCTTGTGAAGAAAGTCGCATCATCTGAGCTGCCGACGATCGCTGAAGAGCCTCTTGCCGAATTCATCCCCCATGAGATGGAGCATCGGGTCCTGGTGCCGGTGGATTCGGCCCGCGACGAAACTGAGGCGTTCCTGGAGAGTGTGTTCGGGATGCTGCGAAACCCGTGGCATGAGCCCGATCGTCCTGAGCCTGCGGTGCTAAAGGTGCGTGAGCCGGGGGAGAGCTTCTCGATGACCGAAGACGACGCCCCGAGCACCTCTGCCGCCGAGGCTGCGGTGGACATCCGGTCGGCATTGTCCACTTTCGACCGTGGTCGTCGAGCTGCCGAGAGCGCAGGAGAGGCGGTCGAAGCCACGGCTTGAGCCCGACAGGCCCGGATTCGTTGTGTAGGTTGCTGGCACCAGAAATCGTGGCCCCGGTGAAAGGACTCTGATATGTGCTGTGTCGCGACGGTCATGGTCCTGCTCGGGCCCCGTCTGGGGATCATTGTCTGGGGTCTGGCGCAGCCCGCCCGTTGGGATCTGGCCTTCTCCACGTTCGTGTGGCCGCTCCTCGGGTTCGTATTCCTTCCGTGGACCACCCTGATGTACGTGGCCGTCGCCCCAGGCGGGGTGACCGGCTTCGATTGGTTTGGGATAGTTCTCGCGGTCGTGGCCGATCTCGCCTCTTATTCGGGCGGTGCATACGGGAACCGCGACCGAATCAGGAGCTACACGCCGAGCGCTCCGCCGATGCCCAGGTAGTGAGTTGAAGGCGAACGGCAACTGTTCGCCTTGGCGGCCTTCTGGGCTACGCCGGTCACCTCAGGTAGGTGGCCCCTAGACGGCCATATCGGCTGTCAGCACGGCCGCCAGGACACCAGTAGCTCCAACGAGAACCCATAGAGGATCGGTCTGAACCAACAGACCGATGAGCACCAGGAACGGGACTCCGGCAAGTCGGTTGATGGCTATCGCCCGGTTCACAGCCTGTGGCGACTGCCCTATGGATGCGATCTGGATCACTGCCATGCATACCAGGGCAAGGGCGACACCTCCCACGAGAAGCCAGCGCTGGGCGGTGAGCATCGGCTCCTCGCCCGCACTGAGGATGGCCTGGTCTAACGCGACCCCGACAATCGCCAGCGCGGCTGCCAGCGGAAGATGGGTGTAGATCCAACCCGTGGGCCGCCACGTCCTCCTTTCGACGCTCCGGCGCCTCACCACGCTGCCTTCGGCATTGTCGAAGTAGAGCCACCAGAGGAGGGTCGCCAACAGCACGCCAAGGATCGTTGCCATCAGCGCCGAGGTCGACCATCCGATGTGGCTGAGCCCGGACACGACTGCGGCGAGAGATTCGCCGAGCACCAGGATCACGAACAATCCGAAGCGCTCGGGGAGATGCGACTGGTCGAGAGGCACCGTGGCCTGCTGGCGTCTCACCACCCACGGTGTGGCGAGGTCGATGGCCAGAGCGACCCCCCAAACGTAGAAGCGGGCCGGATCCGGTACGAGAACCGATGCGGTCCACACCGCGGCAGCCGAGCCGAAGCCGATCAGGTACCCGCTGACCAGGTCGCGGGTTTCGGTGACATGCCGGTAAACCCGGTAGTAGAGGGCGAGAAGGACCAGCCGTGCGGCGGCGTATCCGGCCGCGAAGACGGTCGTCGATTCAGACGGACCGTGGGCTAATGAAGCGGCCATGACGAGCACAGCAACCATCTGGGCCGCCGACCACAACCGGTAGAAGAGATCATCGGTGTCATAGCGATCGGCGTAGAAAGTGTTGCTCGCCCACAGCCACCAGAGCAGGGCGAAGTAACCGAAAAAGGACCACAACCCTGTCCACGACGTGTCGGCGAGAAGACGTCCTCCGAGTACTGCGATGGCCACCACAAAGGAGAGGTCGTAGAAGAGCTCGAGCCAGCTCGCAGTCCGATGCCCACCATCTCCCATCGTCTGAAGACGTGGGGGAGCAATCCTGGCCATCCGCCCCGCCCTTGGCTCGCTCACTTCGATCTGCTCCCTAGGCCTCGTCACCACACTCCAACCATTGGACAATATCCGGCGTCGACCCGGCGTCGGCGGGGGCGGGACCAAAGCCGCTCTAATCTGCCTCACATGAGTGCCTCACCTCAGCCCTACCTCCCCCGCATGGTGCGGGACTGGGACGAGGAGGCGCCTGGCCAATTGCACCAGTGTCTCGAAGGGTCCATGGTCTTCGTTGACATATCGGGGTTCACTGCGATGTCCGAGCGCCTGGCCAAGCATGGGAAGCTTGGGGCTGAGGAGCTCACTGCGGTGATCGCAGCCACCTTCCATGAGTTGCTCGCTGCCGCGTACTCCTTCGGGGCCAGCCTCCTCAAATTCGGTGGAGACGCCTTGCTGCTCTTTTTCGCCGGTGACCAGCATGCGATTCGTAGCTGCGCCGCGGCCCGGGCCATGCAACAGCGGCTGGATGAGGTGGGCGTGTGTGTCACCAGTGCCGGCAAGGTCACACTGCGGATGTCAGTCGGCATTCACAGCGGCATGTTCGACTTCTTCCTGGTGGGAGGATCCCATCGAGAACTGATCGTCTCCGGCCCCGCAGCCACTCGCACGGTTGAGATGGAGGGCGCAGCGCGAGCTGGTCAAGTCCTGCTCAGCCCGGGGACCGCTTCCGCGATTCCGGCGCCGAACAGGGGACGGCCTTCGGGCCCCGGCGTTTTGCTCAGGGGGGCGATGGAAGTGGAGAGCGCGGCGCGACGGCACGTCGAATCGTCGCCCGATGCGCTCGCTCAGTTCGTCCCGATAGGTCTTTGCCAACTCTTGCTGAGTGGCGAGGTAGAGCCTGAGCACCGACCCGCCACAGTGGCCTTTCTCCAGCATCACGGTCTCGACGACATCATCGAGCGTGATGGTGCCGAAGTGGCCGCAGAACGGCTGGATTCGTTGATCCGGGTTGTCCAGGAGGTTGTCGACGCCCGTTCCATCACCTTCCTGGCGACCGACATCGCGACCAACGGGGGCAAGATCATCCTCGCCGCCGGTGTTCCGTCGACCACGGGCAACGACGAGGAGGAGATGCTGCTCGCCCTGCGCCGGGTGATTTCGGGCGGGCCGGCTCTCCCGATATCTGTCGGAGTGACCTGGGGTCGGGTATTCGCCGGAGAGGTTGGCACGCCCTATCGCCGTACTTACACGGTCATGGGTGACACGGTGAACCTGGCTGCACGACTCATGGCGCGGGCGCCCGCAGGTGAGATCTACGCCTCGGCTGAGGTGGTCTCGGGGTCACGAACAACCTTCGATCTGAGCACTCTCGAGCCGTTCATGGTCAAGGGCAAGAAATTCCCGATCAATGCTGTGTCGGTCGGTGATCCGCAGGGGAGCAAGAGCCGGCGGGCGGGCGGTGGTCTCGCGCTGATCGGGCGTGATCAAGAGCTGGCGCAGCTCACGGCCGCCTGGGAGAAGGCGCGAGCCGGCAACGGCCAGATGGTGGAGGTGGCGGCGGATGCCGGCATGGGAAAGAGTCGTCTCGTCGAAGAGTTCCTGGCCACCAACCAACCGGACCGGGTGATCAACACCGAATGCCGTCTCTATCAATCGGCAACTCCGTACTTCCCGTTCCGCGAGCTGCTGGCCGAGGTCTGGGGACTCACGAACCTGAATCCCGATGCCTCGGAGAAAGCCCTGTTCGAGCTGGTCGACACGCTGGCACCAGAGTTGGGCCCGTGGCTGTCCCTTATCGGGCTCGCGTTGGGTCTGGAGATCGCCGACTCTGTCGAGGTGTCGCAGCTCGAGGACCAGTTCCGTCCGATACGTGCGATGACTGCGATCGGTTCCTTGCTCGAGGTGACGATGAAAGACCCGGTCGTATTCGTAGTAGACGACACGCATTGGATGGACGAGCCATCGAGGGACCTGCTGGCAAGCCTGGTATCCGGACTGGACCGCTTTCCATGGATGTTCGTCCTGACCCGGTCACTTGGTGCCGAGGGGTTCCTGGCCCCGGAGTCTCCGTCCGTGACCAGGGTCGAGCTCCATCCGTTGGGGCTCGATGATGCAAGAAACCTCATCTTCAGCGCCACGGAGGAAGCACCGCTGCCCCCACAGCAGGTGGAGCAGCTGGCCCAGCAAGCGGATGGGAACCCACTTTTCCTGATCGAGTTGCTGCAGGCCCTGCGTCACAGCGGGTCGCTCGAGGAGATCCCGCAGTCCGTGGAAGCCATGATCGCCGCCCGGATCGACACGTTGCCTCTGTCGGACCGGAATCTTCTCCGCCGTCTCTCGGTCCTGGGCAACGGGTTCCAACTGGAGCAGGTGTCGGCTGTGCTCGGCATGGATGGGGAGATCCCGCAAGATCAAACTAGCTCCGTGCAGAGGCTCTCCGACTTCGTGACCGTCGACGAGTCGGGACGGGTCGATTTCCAGCATTCTTTGATCCGCGACGTGGCCTACGACGGGCTTCCCTACAAGACCCGGGAACGGCTCCATGCCCAGGTGGGTGACGCGACCTTCGCCGCTTGTGGTGGGCGGCCCGAGGAGTTTGCCGAGATCCTCTCGTTGCACTACTTCTATGCCAAACGTTGGAGCCGCACCTGGCGGTTCTCCCGGATGGCAGGCGATCGA
>JARDZU010000154.1 GCA_029240695.1 Acidimicrobiia bacterium
TCGTCCCGCATGAAGGCGATGTAGGCCGCGGCGAACATGACCGAGGTCAGGGCGACCAGGATGGCGATCTGGGGCCACACGACGGCCAGGCTCTGGGTGAGGTTGAGCTCAGACACGATGGCCCGGTCTACCTGCTCCTGCGTGACCAAGCCGACCGTGCGCACCTCGGGATCGAGGAGCACGCTCGAGACCTGCTGGAACAGTGTCACCGGTGAGAGTTGTGACACGGTCTGAGCGGTTTGTTGGTAGGCGATCTCGGCCGCGTCGGAGCCATCCCTGGGGCTGAGCACGCTGGCGACGGCCCCGAAGATGAACGACCCGAATAGGGTCAGGACCAGCCAGATGCCGAGCGGGATCATCGCCGAGGTCGAGGCACGCTTGGCCAGCACCGAGCACAGCGTGGCCAGTGCCTGCCAAAACCCCACGTAGATGATGGTGAAGACCAGCCACACGGCCAGACGGGATATCTCGGTCGGGGTGGGCACCACGCCGAGCCTGAAGATCCCGATCCCGGACACGAACAAAACGAGGGCGGTGAGCATGATCGCGACGACGGTCAGGCCCGCCACGAACTTGCCCAGGATCACCTCGTCCCGATGGATCGGCTGGGAGAGCAGCCGGGGCAGCGTCCCCTGTGAGCGCTCGCCGCTGACCGCATCGAACCCGAACATGATCCCGAGTAGCGGGGCGAGGAATCCAACGAACACGATCAGCGGGAACGGGACCGGGTCGGCGGTGACCGTGAACAACTTGAGGAACAACGCCGTGATCCCCTGGGCATTGGGGGCGACATCGCGGATGCCACCCGAGGCGGCGAAGACGGCCGCAGCCGTGGCGATACCGAGGACTCCCATCAGCACGACGAACCGCCCAGACAGAATGTGGTCGGCGATCTCCTTCCTGGCTACCGCCCGCCAGCCGCCGACCCGCAAGGATTCTTCGGCGGGGACCTCCTCGGCGACGACTTCGGCGTCGGTGGTCATACCGGAACCTCCTCCTCCGCTTCCTCGATCTCGAAGTAACGGCGATAGATGCTCTCCAGGTCTTCGTCGAGCCGATGGACACCGATCACATCGGCACCTTTCGAGACGAGGCCGCTCACGGCGGGCGCCAGCGACTCCGAATGGAGGTCGGCGACCCATGATCCGGGTGCCCGACCAGCGGTGATGCCGCTCACGGTTCCGAGGGCCTCGAGGGCAGCTCGACCCTTGGACGGCTCGCCACCGAGTCGGAACTCGACCCTGATGTTGCCGCTCTTGTCGACCGCCGCCAGCTCGTGTGGTGTTCCTTGGGCGACGACCTTGCCTCTGACGAAGATCGCGACCCGATCGCACACAGTCTGGACCTGGTGGAGGAGGTGGCTGGCGAGGAGCACAGTCACTCCCTCTTCCTTGGCCAATCTCTGGATCAGGGCGAGCATCTCGACCACACCCTCGGGGTCGATGGCGGTGGTCGGCTCATCGAGGATGAGAACCGATGGGCCCTTGACCAGAGCGTCCGCCACGCCGAGACGCTGCTTCATTCCTCGCGAGTACTCGCCGGCCGGCTGGTCGGCGGCCTCGGCCAGACCGACCAGCTCGAGCAGGGAGCTGATGAGGTCCTCGAAGTCCTCGAGCCCGTTGAGCCTTGCGGTGAACCTGAGGTTCTCCCGCCCGGTCATTGGGTCGTAGAAGCCGACCGCGTCGGGCAGGTAGCCCACGTTCCTCTTGACCTCGAGCGGGTGCCATCTCGGGTCGAGCCCGAGCACCTCGATCTTGCCCTTGCTGGGCTCGACGAGGCCGAGGAGCATGAGGATGGTGGTGGTCTTGCCTGCCCCGTTGGGGCCGAGCAAGCCGAACACCTCCCCCGCATCGATGTCGAGGTCGAGCCGATCGACCACGGTGTGCTCGCCGTAGGTCTTGGTCAGCTTCCGGCTTCGGATGGTCGAGGCGGCCATGTCAGCGACGGCCGAAGCGGCGGAAGACCCAGGCGAGGCCGGCCAGTGTGAGGGCGATCACCGCGATACCGACGAATCCCCAGATGGCCGACGGGTTGACCGTCGTGCGGACCTCCATCTCCGGGACGTCGACTTCCTCATTGGTGGCGGTGAAGGTGATGACGTAGTCGCCGGCCACTGCCTCCTCCGATGGGGTGATCGTCGCCGTCACAGGCACGGTCTCACCAGCCGGTATGGACACTTCTTGTGTGTCGAAGCCGACCTCCCAACCGGTTGGCGGGGTGACACCCACGACGACGTTGGCCAGGTCGGCGGTCCCGGTGTTGGTGAGAATGATTTGGAAGTCGCTCGAGCTGCCCACAGTGACCTCGGCATTGAGCCGCTGATCCGGGGTCGACATCTCCAGGGCGAAGGATCCGGTCACCTCCACGATCATCTCGGTCTCAACCGTTGTACCGGGCGCCGTGGCCACGAGCGTGACCGGGTATTGGGCCGCCTCGGCCTGGAAGGGCGGGGTCACCTCGACGTTGATCGTCTCGGTAGCGCCGGCCTCTACGAGGACGGTGGCGGCCTGCGCCTGGCCAGAGAGCTCGGCGGTGATATCCCAGCCGGCAGGCGCGGTGGGGCTCAGCTCGAACTCGAGATCGGCGGGGGTGCCGTTGTTCAGCTCCACGTTGAAGGTGGCAGCCTCACCGGCCGGGGTGCGAAGCCCAGGGAAGGTGGGGGTGAGTGTCACCTCGCCACCGGCCTGGACCGAGACCCTGACCGCGATAGGGAGGGAAACCGAGTCACCTCCGCCGGAAGCCGTGATGGTCATCGGGAAGTCGCCTTCGGTCACGCTGGTCGGGACGGTGACATCGAAAGTGAGCTCGGGATTCAGCCCCGGACCGGCGGTGACCGAGTCGACCTCGAAGCCGCCACCGCGGAACGCAGCGGTCCAGTCTTCCGGGGCCCCCTCTACTGCGAGAGCGACCGGGACCTGGGCTGGGGCGGCGACGGTCAACGGGAAGCTGACCTGATCCCCGGGCGTTACCGCGACCGACGGGAACGGGGTGCTGACGGTCAGAGCAGTGGCGGGGAGCGTCGTAGGTGTCTCCTCCTCCGTCTGCGCTAGAGCCGCAGGGGCTAGAGCCAGCGTGGACACCACGGCCAACGCCACCAGCAATTGCCTCTTCGACACCAAGGTGATCAGAGCTCCTTCTTCATCGGTTTTGGGCACAAACACTCGATCGTGACGGCAGAGACCCTAAATCGATGATAAATCCATTGAGAAAACGGTGGGCCGCTACTGCTCGGCCATCTGGGTGAGCCGTTCCCGACTGATCCGCACCTGAACCCCCAACTGGTGGTCTGCACCGCCGTGATAGACGCCACGCAAGGGCATGACATCCTGGTAATCCCGGCCGTGCCCGATCTTGACGTGGAGTTCCCCCACGGGTTGGGCGTTGGTCGGGTCGAGACCCCACCACCCGTATCCCGGCACGAAGACCTCGAGCCAGGCATGTGTCTGCACGCTCAGCTCGGGCTCGTCGGGCGCCACCGCTGTGGTCTGCTCGGTGGCGTAGAGATAGCCGGACACGTAGCGGGCCGGGATACCGATGCTGCGATACATGGCGATGCCGAGATGGGCGAAGTCCTGGCACACCCCTTTGCCTTGTGACATCACGTCGGCCACATCGACGCCTACGTAGGTGGCGCCCGGCACATAGTCGAGGGTCGACGTGACCATGTCGGAGACGGCGGTTGCGACGTCCACGACATCAACCGCGCCTCCCACGGCCACCCGAGCCGCCTCTTCGATTGGCTCGTTCCAGATGGCGTGGGGCGAGGGTCTGAGAAAACTCGACAGCTCAGCTCGCACGGTCGCGAGCGCGTCGACGGTTGCGTCACCGGGCGGGACTTGGGCCGTCGCCGTCTCGACGGTCGACTCAGCCATGATCCGTAGATCCCGGTGCGGCTCGACGATCCCGAACTCGTCGACCCTCGTCCCCCAATAGTCGGTATAGGAGTGGACCCGAGTGGTCGGCGTGACGTCCACCTGGTAGGCGATCAACCGCTGGTGGTCGTCGTTGGCCGGGCAGGCCCGGAGCAGATTGTGCGATTCCCAGGCCGGCTCCCGGTAGTTGAACTCGTTGAGATAGCGGATCTCCAGCCTCATGCCCATCTCTGGAAGTGGAGTTGAAGATCGGTGCCGGCACGAAAGAAGTGGGCCTCCACCTCGTCGGAAACCTCATAGATCTCCCGCTGCAGCTCTTCGAGGAAGGGATCGAGCCGCCCGTCGACAATGGTCGGGATGTCGGTGAACTCGGCATGTGCCCGCACGCGCCCGACAGCACGCTCCATGCTCGCCTGGTGGCTCGGCCCTGCGAGCCGTTCGATCAAACGCTCGACCTGCTGGAGGCAGTAGAGGACGCTGCGAGGGAACTCCTGGTCCAGCAGCAGGAACTGGAGCACATCGGTCGGGTCGAGCGAAGCATCGTGCGCCTTGAGATAGGCCTCGTAGGCGGAGACGGATTTGAGCACCGATACCCAGGCGTGAAACCCGGATTGACCATTGCCTCCGGCGAGACGGGCGTACCGGACGGAGAGGAGCCGGCAGGTCATCTCGGCGCGCTCCAGGAGGAGGCCGAGCAGCATGAACCGATAACCATCGTCCCGCGGCATGGTCTGGGCGGCGACGCCGCTGATGAGCTGACACCTGCTCTTGATGCTCCGAAACACCTCATACGCCCGCCGGTCGAGATCGATGTGAAAGTCGGCGCGGGCCAGATCGAGATGAAAGACATTGATCGCCTCCCACAGCTCGGTCGAGATTCGGTCCCGAAGCCCGCGAGCGTTGTCACGGGCCCGCTCCACCGCCGAGATGATCGAGCCGGGGTTGGTCCGATCGGCCACCAGGTAGCTGCTGACGGCGCTGCTCTCCAGCGGACCCGTATAGAGGGCATTGACAAAGAGGACCTCGAGCAGCTCGCCCCAGGTGGTTTCCGCCCCGTCGCCTGGCGATTCGAGCAGGTTGTGATAGGTCACGTCGAGCATGCGGGCGGTGTCCTCGGCCCGCTCGACGTAGCGACCGACCCAATAGAGATCCTCAGCGTGGCGTGACAGCATGACCGCCCCCGTTGCCCAGCACCCACGTGTCCTTGGACCCTCCGCCCTGTGAGGAGTTGACGATGAGGGACCCCTTCCGCATCGCCACCCTGGTGAGGCCGCCAGGCACTACCTCGATCCTGTCGCCGCTGAGCACGAATGGGCGCAGGTCGACGTGGCGAGGCTCGAGATGCCCGTCGACGAAGGTTGGATGGGTGGAAAGCTGGACAATCTCCTGGGCGATGTATCCCCTCGGGTTGGAGTGGAGCGCGTCGGCGGTGGCGGCAAGGGTCGCCTCGTCGGCTGCGCTGCCGATCACGATGCCGTAACCGCCTGCCTCGGCGACCGGCTTGACCACCAGCTGGTCGAGGCGGCCCAGGATGACCTCCAGCTGGTCGGGCTCCCAGGGGAGATACGTGGTGACGTTGGGGAGGATCGGCTCCTCGCCCAGGTAATACTCGATGAGGGCGGGGATGTAGGGATAGACCCCTTTGTCGTCGACCGCCCCGTTGCCGATGGCGTTGGCGATGGTCACCGTCCCGGCCCGGGCAGCCCCGTGGAGCCCCGGGACGCCGAGGAGACTGTCCTGACGGAAGACGACCGGGTCGAGGAACTCGTCGTTGACCCGGCGGTAGATCACGTCGACACGTTTGAGGCCCTTGGTCGTGCGCATGAAGACGTGACGATCGTCGACCAGCAGGTCTCGGCCTTCCACCAGTTCGATCCCCATCTGACGGGCGAGGAAGGCATGCTCGAAATATGCAGAGTTGGCTACTCCTGGGGTCAATACGACGACGGTCGGATCGTCGACGCTCGGCGGGGCGATGGCACGCAGGGCTCGGAGGAGCGAAGCCCCATAGTGGTCCACGGGTCGGATGACATGGCTGGCAAAACCGACCGGGAGGATCCGGGTCATCGCCACCCTGTTCTCCAGGACGTAGGAGATCCCGCTCGGCACCCGCAGGTTGTCTTCGAGGACCCGGTAAGTGCCCTCGTCATCGCGGACGATGTCGATCCCCGCCACCACGCAGCGGGAGCCCCGGGGGGCCGGGATGCCGTGGGCTTCCCGCACGTATCCGTCCGCCGACTCGACCAGCCAGCGGGGGATGACGCCGTCGTTGATCGCTTGCTGACCGCCGACATAGAGATCGTCGAGGAATCGGTTGAGGACGGTCACCCGCTGGACGAGCCCGGATTCGATATGGCTCCATTCGTCAGGGGGGATGATCCGTGGCACCAGGTCCATCGGCCACGTGCGTTCGAGGCCACCCTCGTGGCCGGTGACGGCGAAGGTGATGCCGAGGGTCCGGAAGAAAGAATCGAGCAGCCCGAGGCGATCGGCGAGCTCGGCGTCACCGATCTCGGCGAGGCGATTCATCAACGCCTGGTAGTGAGCCCGCACCCCGTCGGGGCCGTGGACCTCGTCGAAGCTGCCCATCGGCGGAGTGTATTGAGGGGCGTGTTGCCGTATTGTCCCGGATCAGGTCAGACGTGACCGAGTGGGTGGCCGGTATCGGCCCTGACCTCCGTCCCGCACAATTGGCAATTGCGCAGACCCGGCGCCACCTTGGACTGGCAGGATGGGCATTCGACGATCAGGTCGCGGACTCGCTCGTCGTCGACTCCGTCCTGGAGGTCGAGCTCCTCGATCTTCGCCATCAGTTTCTCGGGGGTGATCCCCTGCTCTTCGAGCAAGGCGAGAGTGGCCCGCAGGATCATCACCAAACGGTCGATCCGCTCGTTCAGGTCCTCGATCCGGTTGGTGTGATGCTGGCCGAAGACTGGCCCATGCTGTATCCGAGATAGAACTCGAGCATGCTCAGATATCGGCCCGCCTGACGATTTGGTGAAGCTCGAACCGAGCCCATTCCAACCAATCCCCGGATGCCGTAGGCTCATCTCGAGTAACGAAGAGGACGACAGATGGCTGAGGACTACCCCACGATCCTCGACGCGGCGCAGGTGGCGGAGTTGCTGGGAATGAATGTGCAGATGGTCAGGCGATATGCCAGGGAGGGGAGGCTGCCC
>JARDZU010000155.1 GCA_029240695.1 Acidimicrobiia bacterium
GACGGCGTGATCCCGGGCCTCTTCGGCTACGAGGCCGGGCAGGCGGCGGTCGGAGACATGTTCGCCTGGTTCGCCGGGATCCTCGCTCGAGATGACGGGTCGCTCGACGAGCTGCACCGGTCGCTGGAACGCGACGCCGCGTTGCTCGAGCCGGGTGAGTCCGGCCTGGTGGCCCTCGACTGGTGGAACGGGAATCGATCGATCCTGGTCGACGCCGAGCTGACCGGGCTCTTGATGGGGGCAACTCTCGCCAGCGGCCCCGTCGATATCTATCGCGCCCTCCTGGAATCCACCGTTTTCGGCACCAGGGTCATCATCGAGACACTCGAGGAATCGGGCATAGGGGTCGACGAGATGGTGGTTTGTGGCGGGCTGCCATTCCAGAATCGGCTGCTCATGCAGCTTTCAGCCGACATCACCGGGCGCCCGGTTCGGGTCGCCGAGTCACGGCAGGCCCCCGCACTCGGCTCGGCGATGTTCGCCGCCGTGGCGGCCGGGCCCGAGTTGGGAGGGTACGGCACGATCGTCGAGGCGTCGGAGCGGATGGCCCGGCTGGGTGAGGACGAGTACCTGCCCAACGAATCGACGCGGCCCGTATATGACGACCTGTACTCCATCTACAAGGACCTTCACGACACGATGGCGGGCCCTTCGTCGGGCATGAGGAAGCTGCGCTCGGTGCAGGAAAGAGCACGAAAACAGACGGTGGTGCCGGTATGAAATCGCTTGACAACTTCGAGGTGTGGTTCCTGACCGGAAGCCAGGGCCTGTACGGCGAAGAGGTGCTCCAGCAGGTCGCCGACAACTCGACTGCGATCGCCGGTGGTCTGGACGACGCCGACGACATCCCGGTGCGCATAGTCACCAAGCCGGTGGTGAGCAGCCCCGAAGCGATCGAGGATGTGTGTCGCCAGGCCAACACGGACCCTGGATGCGTCGGGGTCATAGCGTGGATGCACACGTTCTCCCCGGCCAAGATGTGGATCCCCGGGCTGATGGCCCTGGACAAGCCACTGCTCCACCTCCACACTCAGTTCAACCGTGACCTGCCCTGGGCCGAGATCGACATGGACTTCATGAATCTCAACCAGGCGGCCCACGGAGATCGGGAGTTCGGCTTCGTCCTATCCCGGCTGAGGGTGGCGCGGAAGATCGTCGTCGGGCATTGGCAGGACCCGGCGGTCGCGGCTCGCATCGGGAGCTGGGCTCGGGCCGCCTGCGGATGGCAAGAATCGCGAAATCTAAAGCTGGCCCGATTCGGGAGCAACATGCGACGGGTTGCCGTCACCGATGGTGACCGACTGGAGGCACAGGTGCGGCTCGGTGTGGCCGTCGATGGGTTTGGCGTCGCCGATCTCGAGACCGCGATGGCGAACGTCGAGCGGCAGGCGATCCACAAGCTGATCGGCGAGTACCACGACGAGTACGAGATGGCGGCCGAGCTCGCTCGAGGAGGCGACCGTCACCAGTCATTGGTCGAAGCGGCGCGCATCGAGGCCGGTCTGCGGGACTTCCTCGAAGCGGGTGGGTTCATGGCGTTCACCGACACCTTCGAGGATCTTGCCGGCCTTCCCCAGCTCCCCGGTCTCGCCGTGCAGAGGTTGATGGCCGACGGCTACGGGTTCGGAGCCGAGGGCGACTGGAAGACCGCGGCGATGGTCCGGATCATGAAGGTGATGGGTGCGGGCCGAAGTGGCGGCGCTTCCTTCATGGAGGACTACACCTACCACTTCGGCGACGGGGGGCCCAAGGTCCTCGGCGCCCACATGCTCGAGGTGTGCCCGTCGATCGCTGGGGGCCGTCCCTCGTGTGAGATCCACCCGCTCTCGATCGGGGGCAAGCCCGACCCGGTACGGCTGGTGTTCACCGCTCGGACCGGCCCCGGCGTGGTGGTTGGCCTAATGGATCTCGGCAACCGATTCCGTCTGGTGGTCAACGAGGTAGAACTCACCGATCCAGACCAGCCGTTGCCCAATCTCCCTGTGGCCCGCGCCGTATGGAAGCCGCTTCCCGATTTCGAGACTGCGGCGTCGTCCTGGCTACTGGCCGGGGGTTCGCATCACACCTGTCTGAGCCTCGATGTCGACATCGAGATCCTCACCGATTTCGCCAACATGGCTGGGGTCGAACTGGCCGTTATCGATCACGACACAACCTTCGCCTCGTTCGAGCGGGAGCTCCGCTGGAATCAGGCGTATCACCACCTCGTCGCCGGTCCTTGAGCGTCACACCCGGGTGTGTGCGTCAGGGGTCTAGGCGTCGTCCTCGGTTTCGAGGCCGAGTGCGACGAAGATCCGGTGTCTCTCCTCGTCGAAGTGACTCTGGCTGACCTGATTTGCTGCGTACTCGTCGCTGAGACGGGCGAACTCTTCGTGCAAGTGGGTCTCCTCATCGGCAGTCAGCTTGGGCGGCCCATCCCCCTTGGCCTCTTGGCGCTCCTGTTTGTCTTCCTTCTTCTGCTGACGGGCCAGTTCTCGCGACCGCTTTGCCATCGCCTCGCGCCCTCGCTTGGCCATATCAGTTGCACGCCCCGAGCAAGTTGGATTTGATCATTGGATGGGCCCTTCCTGCCTGCCACTTACCAAAGACCCTAACCGTCGGTGGGGGCTGAGCAGGGCGAACGTCTTCTGTTATGACCTCGGCACCGGCTAGCATGGGGGTACAGCGCACGCCTGAAGCGTGCTGCGCCTTTCTTCGCTTCCTTCGTTCCGTCGGGTGAAGTCACCGCAGGGCACAAGCCGAGACTCCCCGCTTCACGCGAACCAGTCCCGGATCCCGGCGGGGCGTGATGATTACGACGGCACGAGCTCAAAGGAGCATGCACATGTCCACCAACATCTACGTGGGGAACCTCACGTTCGACACCGACTCGCGTCGTCTCGAGGATCTCTTCTCCGAGCACGGCGCCGTGACCAAGGCCCAGGTCATCACCGATCGTGAGACCGGACGCTCCCGCGGCTTCGGTTTCGTCGAGATGGGCTCGGCCGAGGCTGCCGAGAAGGCGATCTCGGCGCTCAACGGCAAGGATCTCGGCGGGCGTCAGCTCACCGTGAACCTCGCCAAAGAGCGCTCGCGTTGATCAAAGCCGTCCCCAAGCCGAGACGCGACGGGGGCAAGCACAAAGCGGACCGGTGCACCGGTTGCGGTCATCCTCTCAAGGAGCACCGCCAATCGGCATGCACCGTCCCGCAGTGCCCGTGTCAACTTTCTTCCTCTCAAGGAGCATCCACCACCTGAATTCGATGCCTGGGTGTCACGCAACAGTGACGCTCTTCAATAGATAGCGGGCTTGCGGAGCCCGTTGCTCCGCAAACGATTGTCGCCCTAGACTCGCCGGCGTGGATCACCCATGACCACGTCAGTCACCACGGATGCAATAGGAGACGACCTCACCTTTTCCCGCGAGATGGACGGGATGAGGATCGACTACCAGGTCCCGGTGGAGATGCCAGACGGTGCAGTGCTTCGCGCTGACGTATTTCGCCCAATCGGGGCGGGCACCTACCCGGTGATCCTCACCCATGGCGTCTACGCCAAGGGTCTCCCGTTCAACGGGCCGATCTACAAGATGCAGTGGGACAAGCTCGTGGCCAAAGATCCGAGCGTCCTCGAGGGCTCGACCAACAAGCACCAGGCCTGGGAGGTCACCGACCCCGAACGATGGGTGCCCCACGGTTACGCCCTGGCCCGGGTCGACTCCAGGGGGGCGGGGTGGTCGCCAGGTGTGCTCTGGCCCCGTAACCCGCTCGAGTTCGACGACATCGCGCATTCAGTGGAATGGGCGGGGACCCGGCCCTGGAGCACCGGACGGGTCGGCATCCTCGGCATCTCCTACTACGCGGTCATGGGATGGGCCGCGGCGGAGCGCCAGCCCGAGCACCTGACCGCCCTCATCGCATGGGAGGGCTTCACCGACTCCTATCGCGACGCCTACTACCACGGCGGCATCCTCAGCGAGTTCACCAGACGCTGGCAGGAGCGCCAGATCAACCCGATCCAGTACGGCCAGGGTGAACGCGCCCCGGTCAATCCCAACACCGGTCAGTCGGTGGCCGGCCCAGTCACCCTCCCTGAAGACGAGCTGGTGGCCAACCGACAGGAGTCGTTCCCGGAGATCAAAAGCCACCCGCTATTCGACGACTGGCACCGCGAGCGCGCCGTTGATCTGTCCAGGGTCTCGGTGCCCTTCCTGTCGGCGGCCAACTGGGGCGGCCAGGGCATTCACCCGCGCGGCAACTTCAACGGGTTCGTCGAAGCCGCCTCTGAGGACAAGTGGCTCGAGGCACACGGCGACACCCACTGGACCCACTTCTACTCGTCGTATGGGCGTGACCTGCAGAAGCGCTTCTTCGACCACTTCCTCAAAGGAGAGGACAACGGCTTCGACCGCACACCTCGGGTCCAGCTCAACATCAGATATCCCGGGGAGAGATTCGTGTGGCGGGGGGAGGACGAGTGGCCCCTGGCACGAACGCAATGGATCGAACATCACCTGCATCCCGATCTTTCCCTGAGCACCGATGTCCCGGCCGCCGCCGGTCAGCTCGTCTACGAGGCCCTGGGCGACGGGCTTTTGTTCAAGACCACCCCCTTCGCTGAGGAGACCGAGATCACCGGTCCGCTGGCGGCCAAGCTCTTCGTGTCCTCGACCACCTCCGACGCCGACATCTTCCTCATCGTGCAACTCTTCGACCCGGACGGCAATGAGGTCACATTCGAGGGATCGACCGATCCCAACACCCCTATCGCCAACGGCTGGCTCCGGGCCAGCCACCGCGTCCTCGACCCGGATAGGTCCGAACCGTGGCGACCGTTTCACCCCCATGACCGGGTCGAAGCGCTGGAGCCGGGCGTGGTATATGAGCTCGACATCGAGATCGTCCCCACTTGCATCGTCGTCCCCGAGGGATACCGACTCGGGCTCTGGGTGCGAGGCAAGGACTATGAGTATCGGGGCCCTCTCGATGAGTACGGTCAGAGCTTCTATTACGCCACACGGGGAACGGGTGGCATGACACATGCCGATCCCGACGATCGCCCGTCGGATGTTTTCGGGGGCGAGGTGACGGTCCACATCGGACCGGAGCATCCCTCGCACCTACTGGTGCCGATCATCCCAAAGAAAGACGAATGAGGAGGCAAATCCGATCATGACGACCACGGTCGACTTCGTCGTCGCCGGTGGCGGGCACAACAGCCTGATCACCGCCGCCTATCTGGCCCGGGCCGGCCAAGAGGTGGTGGTGTTGGACGTTCGCTCCGAGGCAGGAGGGGGGGCGGCGACCGAGGAGATCCTCACGCCCGGTTTCCTCTTCGACACTTGCTCCACAGGGCAGACCTTGATCCGGGTCAACCCCTTGCTGTCGAAGGACGAGCTCGGTCTCGTGTCGGAATTCGGTCTCACCTACATCGAGCCGGACCCGGTCGCCCACGTCGTCTTTCCTGACGGCGAGACCTTCACGATGTGGCTCGACGTCGAGCGCACCATCGAGGAGATCGCTCGGTTCTCCGCCGCCGACGCTGTCGCCTATCGGCGGATGCTCGATGAGTTCGACGAGGTGAAGGGGGTATACAGCTCCTACCGCTTCACGCCGATCGGGTACGGCCCTTCGATCGACGAAGCCCTGGCGGCTCACCCGGCCGGAGCGATATGGCGCCGTCGCAATGTCATGTCGGCATGGGATGTGATCCGGCGGGAGTTCGAGAGCCGGCATATCCAGGCGTTCATGTCGTGGATGGCGTTCATGACCTCACAGCCGATCGACTCGCCGGGATCGGGCTATCTCGCCTACTCCCTGGTGGGGGGTCGTCAGCGAAGCAGTTGGTCGGTCCCGCTCGGCGGGTCGGCCAGCCTGCCCCGGGCCCTGGTCGCCGCTCTCGAGGCGTACGGAGGCTCGGTTGTAACGGACACGCTGGTCACCTCGCTGATCACGGAGGAGGGGCGGTGTGTCGGAGTCGAGACGGAGGATGGCAGCGAATACCGGGCACGGGTCGGGGTGGTCTCCTCCATCCATGTAAAAGACCTGGTCGGCATGGCTCCCGCCGAGATGTGGGGCGAGGGCTTCGTCTACGGGGTGGACACCTACGACGAAGGGCTTTCTTCGTTCGCGTCCTATTACGCCGCCACCGAGGCGCCGCAGTTCCGCTCGTCCGGACCCGAGCCGATCGGCGCGGTCTCGGCCGGCACCGCGCCCTGGTCCGAAGACGTGATCGAGTTCGGCCGTGGGCTTCGCGAGCGCCGGCTTCACCGACCCGGCACCTTCCTACTCTTCGCCACACCCACCCTCGTCGACGAGACTCGGGCCCCCGCAGGCGGCCACACCGTCAAGATCCTCAGCCTGGCCCCTTACGAGTGCCCCGACGACCTTGGGGACTGGGACACGGGCAAGGACGTCCTGGCCGCCGAGCACTTCCAGACCTTGCGCGATTGCGCCCCCAACCTGACCGAGGAGAAGATCCTGGCCTGGAAGGCGAAGAGCCCGGTCGACATCGAGGCGGGAAACCCGCACATGTGGCGGGGCACCATCCACGGCGGTGACCGCGGGCTGGCCTACGGCGGCCCCCAGCGACCGGTGCCGGGATGGGCCTCGCATCGCATGCCGATCCCCGGCCTCTACCAGACGGGGGCCACCACCCATCCCGGTGGGTCTATCACTGGTGGGCCCGGTCGAAACGCGGCGATCGTCATCCTCGACGACCTCGGGATGAGCCTCGACAGCATGGTTGCAAAAGGAGGAGACAGCACATGACCACGACCACTCAGCCCGATCTGGGATTTGCCCCCAATGAGGATCCGTTCATCGTCGCCCA
>JARDZU010000025.1 GCA_029240695.1 Acidimicrobiia bacterium
AGACCAATCAATCACTGAACTGGCTAAATCTCGCGCGGGGTGGAGAGAGTCTTTTCGGTCAGGGCGAACACCTTGACCGGTCGCCGTACCCCCTTCATCACCAGGTCTTGGACCGGAACCGCATCGACCCGGTCCTGAACCGCTGCCATGGTCCGCTCAGAGACCAGGACCTGACGCGGCTCGGCAGCCGTGGCAAGCCGGGCCGCAACGTTCACGTGGTTGCCCACCACCGTGTAATCAGTCCTCGTCGACGAGCCAATGTTGCCCACCGTGACATAGCCGGTGCTGATCCCGACGCCGACGGAGAGCTCCTCCTCCGAACGCATCCATGTGCCACGCAGCTCCTCCACCCTGGCCAACATCTCGAAGGCGGTCGCCACCGCCCGCTCAGCATGATCCTCGAACGGAATGGGATCTCCGAAGAAGGCCAGCACCCCGTCACCCAGGTACTTGTCCAAGGTGCCGCCATTGGAGAAAACGATGTCGGTCATGGCGCTGAAGTACTCGTTCAGGGCGTCGACGAGTTCCTCGGGCTCCATTCGCTCGGCGATCTGGGTGAAACCGCGGATGTCCGAATAGAGAATGGTGAGATTGCGTCGGACCGAGGCGAACGCCACCGGTTGCTCACCGGTGAGAATGGCGTCGGCCACTTGGGGGGAGACGTAGCGCCTCAGCTGTTCGGTCCGCTGGAGCTGAGTGACCTGTTCTTCAATTGTCTGCTCCAGATTGGAATTGAGCTCGCTCAATCCCTCGTACAGGGTGGAGAGCTGCCTGCTCGTCCGGTTCAGATTGACCGTCAGCCTCCCGAATTCGTCACGGTTGGGGACCTCAACTTCCTGGCCGAAGTCGCCGTCGGCGATCCTGCCCAG
This sequence comes from Acidimicrobiia bacterium, assembly GCA_029240695.1. Lineage (GTDB taxonomy): Bacteria > Actinomycetota > Acidimicrobiia > Spongiisociales > ZC4RG35 > JARDZU01. The sequence continues at coordinate 870 of JARDZU010000025.1, forward strand.
TGCCAGATCGATCTTGCGCACCGGGCGCACCAGCGACCACGACAGGATGGCTCCCATCGCCAATGCGGTGAGCAGGCTGACCGCGGCGAACGCGGCGACGGTCACCGTGAGGAATCGCCGGTTCCCCCGGAAGTTCTCGAGCTCGGACGCAATGTCTTCCTCGAGCGAGCCGATCATCAGATTGAGATCGTCTTCCAGCTCATGTGAGATCTCGTGCTCGGCCGAGATGTGAACATCGGAGGCTCGGGTCATGTCGCCGGCCTCATAGAGCGCCAACACTTCGTCGCTGGCTTCGGCGTACCGGACGTCGGTGGCCGCTATTCGATCGACGATGACTGCCAGGTCTTCATCCGCCCCTTCCCTGATTGCCTCCATGTCGTTCGTGAAGTTCTCTTTGGCCGCCACGATCTTGTCGTTCCACGAGTCGACCTGGGTGATCAGGGCCATCGCCCGGTAATGGCTCTGCGCTGTCACTGCATAGATGCCCTGCTGGGCGAGTTCCAGCTGATCTTGGAGCTCGATCACCTGGTCCATCTGGCGGTTCATCGCGTTGATCACGACGATGCTGAAGACCCCCATGGCAAGAAGGAGCAGCGCACTCAACAGGAAGCCGGCGAGCAGCTTGGTGTGGATCGTCGCCGGCGCACGCGCCACCATGTCGATGAGCGGGCGCACCCATCGGACGGGAAGTGGATCTGGATTTGCTTCCGGCGCGCCCATATTGACCGCGTCTGTCATGTGCCTCCCACCTGACCGATGCCCGGCTTTAGAGCGATGAAGCCTATTCCCTCGAACTGATCGTCGTATGGGTGTTTGTCCCCATGCAGCGGGGTGCGAGATCGGAGACAGGGCTACCGGCTAGGCCAGCCGATGCTCGTAATGAATCAAAGTGATGTCGGGGAACACGCTCTCACCGGTTCTCACAAAACCAAGCCTCTCGTAGAAATGCTGATTACGGGTGGCGTATACCGGCGTGTCCAATGTCCAGACGGTCGCAGGAAACGTCCGCTCGATGAATCCCATCGCCTGAGTGCCGATGCCTTTGTTGTGGTGGGCCGGATCGATGGCGAGGACGCCGAGATGGAAATGCCCCGCACCTTGATCTATGACAGTCATCCCTCCGATGATCTCGCCATTCAACAAGACCTTGTAGCCCTCGCCGCGGGCAATCGTGGCCAGAGTCTCTTCCACCGAGTCGTAGCCGGGAGGGCCGCCGATCTCGACCCCTGGATAGAGGCGAGCGTCATCGTGGAACGCCGCGATCTGCACCTTGACCAGGTCCTCGGCATCGACGGGAGTCGCCAGCTCGAAATCGATGTTCATCGACGTTCCGCCCGGAAGATCGTCACCGGTTCTGCGATGCCCTTCAGCTCGAAGTTGCCGATCTCGATCAGACGAAAACCGTCCCCGGAGACGATTCGGACAACCGGCTCACCGACGTACACCTCGGCCGCGTCCGCCTGGGAAGCGATCCGGGCCGCGAGATTGACAGTCCTCCCGAAATAGTCACCTTCGTCGTAGAGCATCGGCCCGGCATTGACCCCGATGTGAGCCTCGGGAAGCCCGCGGGAGGGTGCGCTGTCGACCATCTCGAGTGAAGCCATCACGGCATCGTCGGGATCGCGGAACTGGAGGAACACGCCGTCGCCCAGCAACTTGATCACGTTTCCCCGATAATCGGCAGCCACCTCGGTCGCCAGCTGAGCAAAGGTGAGGGCGACCTCTGCCGCCACATCGTCACCCGATTCCTCGGTCAGTTCCGTGAAGCCGGTGAGGTCGGCGAACACCGCGGTCTCCACCAGGTGTGGCGGGCGTTGCCGGACCCCAGCCTGCTCGAGGGCGGTCTCGACATGCCCGAACTGATGCTCGGTGGCGAATGCTTCCGAGTGTCGACGGAACAGCCAGCTCAACAAGTCCTCGCCCGAGCGCCCCACCCGGAGGCCGACTTCACGCAGTGCCGCCTCATACGCGTCATTGTCGTTGAGGCCTCTTCGCCGGAACTGCTCCTCGACTGTCTGATGGAAGTAATGGGGCAGGTACTGGGCAACGCGACGTGTGCTGTCCCCCCAGACCCGCGCCATTCGGATCACGTCCCGTTCATCCAGACCCGCGGCGAAGAGGATCCGGACCTCCCTCAGGGCTTCGAGGTCCTCTTGGCGGACGAACTCGTCCGCCTCCGGTCGGGGCAAGCCAAAGGCCATGTAGATGCTGTCGAGAGTGGCAAATGGGACCCCGATCGCTTCGGCTTCTTCGGCAAACGTGACATCCGACCGGGGGAATCGCCGGCCCGCGCTCTCGAGGTAGCCGAGCGATAGATGACCGGTGGCCAGCGCAGTGGCCAGGGACTCCTCCTCGATTCCCATCTCATCGAGCTGACGGACCACCCGCACATGCATGACGTCCCGACGCTCGAACGCGCCGTCCTCGGATTGCAGGATTCCCAGGTCCACGAGCCTCCTGATGTGCTCAGGGCTCGTGCCTGACCGATCGGCGAGCTCCTCTTCGGAGAGGCGGTCGGCCATCCGACCGCCCTTCAGTCGGCGTAGGCGAGTGGGTCGGTCATGAAGACGTCGTGACAGACCTGGGAGCAGAAGTAGTAGGTCTTGCCTTCATATTCAGCCGTCGCCGCGGCGTCATCCGTGTCGATCTTCATCCCGCATACGGGGTCCGTGACCATCGCCATCGACAACCTCCTGGAGCCAATCCCTTCGTCATACCCGAGCGTATTCACGCGGAAACCAAGATGCAGCGGCCGGGGATGTCCCCATCTACGCTCCGGAACCGCGTGAGGGCTGTTGTCTACGACCGGTACGGGACCTCCGATGCGCTGCGAATCGAGGAGGTGCCGACGCCGACCCCGGGACCAGGTCAGGTGCTCGTCGACGTCATGGCGACATCGGTCAACCTCTCCGACTGGGAGGGCTTGGTTGGCTCACCCTTCTACGCCCGCTTCGGTGGCCTGCGCAAGCCGCGACGCCGGACGCTGGGCTCTGACATCGCCGGCCGGGTCCAGGAAGTCGGGTCTGGAGTCACTCGCTTCCGACTCGGCGACGAGGTGTACGGCGAGATCCCGATGGGAGGCTTCGCCGAGTACGCCGTGGCTCCTGAGTCGGCGCTGGCCCACAAGCCTGAGGCGCTCAACTTCGCCCAGGCGTCGACGATTCCACAACCTGGGCCTATCGCCTTGCAGGGCACGGCCACGGTCAAGCCAGGGGAGCGGGTCGCGATCAACGGCGCCGGTGGTGGGTCGGGTACCTTCGCCATCCAGCTCGCCAAGCGGGCCGGTGCACATGTGACTGGAGTCGACAATGCCCAAAAGCTCGACCACATGCGGACGATGGGCGCCGACGAGGTCGTCGACTATCGAACTCAGGACTTCACCATGCTCGACCCATTCGACCTGATCCTGGACATGGTCGCCCACCGCTCGGTGTTCGCCTATCGACGAGCATTGGCCTCGGGCGGCCGATACCGGTGTGTCGGCGGTTCGGTCCGGGCTTTGCTGCGTGTCCTGACGGTGGGTGTGGTCGTCGGCCGTCTCACCGGTCGCCGGCTCGGGGTGCTCGCGGTGAGACCGGGCCCGACCCACTTCCAGCCACTCGCCGACCTCTGTGTCTCAGGTGACGTCCGCATCCACATCGACAGGACGTTTTCGATGGAAGAGGTGCCCCAGGCGCTGGCTCATGTCGGTGAAGGGCGCGCTCTCGGCAAGGTGGTCGTAGAGAACACTTAGTAGCGACCTGCGTAGCCTGGCCGGCATGAGCTACAGCTGGTGGAAGTTCATCCATCTCGCCGGGGTCGTGGGTTTCGTTGCCGCTCACGGCACCTCGATGGCGGCCACCGTCTTGATGAGGCGGATCCGTGAGCCGCAGCAGGTAGCCGGAGTCCTCCAGCTCAGCGCAGCCACGGTGAGCGCTTTCTATGTCTCGACCTTGGTTCTCCTCGTGGGAGGGATCGGCGCCGGGGTGGTCGGTCAATGGTTCGATCAAGGGTGGATCTGGTTGTCACTAGGCCTGCTGATCGGGGTCGGGATCCTCATGTTCCCCATGGCCCGACGCCACTTCCGCCGGATCCGCATGATCCTCGAGCTCATGGAAACCGGGACAGCCGTTTCCCAGGACGATTTCGCTCGGGTCGTCAACTCGGGTAGCCCGGTCCTCACCGCAGGCACAGGGTTCGTGGCGCTTATGGTCATCCTCTATCTGATGGTCCTGAAACCGTTTTGAGCGCCTACCGCAGGATCATCGTCGGGGCACATGGCTCACCTACCTCGGCAGTGGCCGAGGAGGCGGCGGCCCGGCTCGCCAACCAACTCGGAGCGGAGCTGGTCCTGATCAATGTCGGCGAAACGGGGAGCGGCGAGGACATTCTCCGAGCCGCCGCCAACCGGGCTCGCACCTTCGGCATCGAGGCGCAGACCCTGCATCGTGTAGGTGAGGTCGCCGAAACGATCGTCTCCGCCGCCGCGGAGCTCCGTGCCGATCTGTTGGTCATCGGTGACCACGGGATGGGACCGGACAGCCATTTCAGCCTCGGTGGCATCCCCAGCCAGGTGGCCCATCACTCACCAGTCGACATCCTGGTGGTGAGAACCTCTGATCCCACCCGGGAGCACACCTACCGCCGGGCTCTGCTCGCTACTGACGGTTCCCTCACCGCCCACCAGGCGACCCGCCACGGTGATGCTCTGGCCCAGGCACTCGGTGCTGAGGTCGCCCTGATCTACGTCGGTGACGAGCTCATCGGTGACATCGTGCTTCGGGACACCGCCGCCCGACTCGATCGTGACGGAATCGAGCGGATCTTGGCCAAGGGCAATCCGGCGGTGCAGATCTCGAGACATGCCGGCGACTACGACCTGGTCGTTGTGGGGAACAAGGGGATGACCGGCTCCCGGCGATACATCCAGCGGATAGTGCCCAGCAGGGTGGCGCACGAAGCAGGGTCGGATGTCCTTATCGTTCGGACGGTGAGTAGGTCATTCTTCGATCTCCGTCCCGGGGAGGGCGCCGTGGTCGAGGTAGACGGCGAGAAGGTCGCGGCCTACCTCCACGATGACGGGACGACCTATGCGCTGTCCGCCCGGTGCCAGCACATGGGTTGCCTCGTCGACTGGAACAGCCGGGCCCGGACCTGGGATTGTCCCTGTCACGGCTCCCGCTATGAGTACAGCGGGGCGATCATCAACGGGCCCACCACCAAGCCGCTGCCCCCGGTCGAGACCTGAGAGAACTCGGCCGCGGTATCCCCTACGCTTCGTCTGATGGCCAGTCGGGCCGGAGATGCGTGGTGATGAGATGGACCACCCGACCACCTTGGGTCGTAGCAGTCTGAAGGTCCCGCGCCTCGGAGTCGGGGCCATGACGTGGGGCGAGCCTCGAGGCCTGGCGCGATTCCACCCCGCGACGATGGCATATGGCGGCGCCCACGGGTACCAGGAGGAGTCACGCGCCGTCGAGGCGAGTCTGGAGGCGGGTGTCGACCTGGTCGATACTGCCGCTTTCTACAGCAGGGGTGCCTCGGAAATCCGCGTGGGTGAGCTGGCGCAGGGGAAGGACGTCTTGATTGCCAGCAAATTCCCGTCCGGGATCCGGTTTCAGGCCGACGATTTCCCGGGCGAGTTGGAGGCGAGCCTGCACAGGCTGGGACGGTCCAACCTCGACCTCTACCAGCATCACTTCCCGGGACGGGTGTCGATACCGGACTTGATGAACCACCTTGCCGATGCCGTTGGAGTAGGGAAGGTGACGGCGGTAGGAGTCAGCAACTACTCAGCGGAACAGATGCGCCGGGCCCACGCCGCGCTCGCCGATCGCGGAGTACCGCTCGCATCGAATCAGGTCGAGTACTCGCTTCTGCACCGACAACCGGAGACCAACGGTGTTCTCGACGCGTGCCGTGAGTTGGGTGTCACTCTCATCGCCTATACGCCACTCGCTGGGGGAATGCTGACAGGGAAGTACTCGGCCGAGAATCGTCCCACCGGCTTCTATCGACGTGTCCTGCCCCGGTATCGCCGCAAAGCGCTGGTCGCCATACAACCCGTGGTCTCGCTCCTCCGCGAGATCGGTGATCGACATTCGAAGACCCCGAGTCAGGTAGCCCTTCGCTGGCTCATCGAGGACCCGATCGTGCTGCCCATCCCTGGCGCGAAGAACGGCAAGCAGGCAATAGATAACGCAGCCGCCCTCAGCTTCTCGCTGGCGGCCGAGGAAGTCGCCGCCTTGAGCGATGCGACCCGATCCAGGAGGGCCTGAGCCCCCGCTGGAAGCCGGAGATGTAGCTTCCGTCGGTGTCGAGGACTCGTCTGTGGGAGCATCTCAGTGGTGTGGGCGACGAGATGGTCGCTTCCATCCGTCACCTTGTCGAGGCGCTCCGTGTCAGGGACATGCGGCGGGTGCTCGCTGCGTATCTCGGCTTCAGCGTGGCCGAGATGGCGAACTTCGTCGCCATCCTCATCTACGCCTACGAAGTGGGTGGCGCCTCGGCTCTCGGCCTGGTCGCGTTCCTCCAGCTCGCCCCGGCCACAGTGTTCGCCCCCGTTGGCGCCACGCTCGGCGACCGCTACCGCCGCGAGCTCATGCTCATCGTGGCGTACGCGGCCTTTGCCGCCTCCTCGGCTTCGATGGCGATCGCGCTCTACGCCGACTGGCCAGTGGGCGTGATCTACTTCCTCGCCGCGGTCAACGGCACGGTTCTGACCCTGGTGCGACCGTTTCACGAGTCCCTCCTCCCCGCTCTCGCTCGGAGCACCGAGCAACTGACGGCGGGGTATGTCGCCGGCGGAACAATCGAAAACCTGGGCTGGATCGCCGGGCCGCTTCTGGCCGGCGTCACCGCGGCTGCCTGGGGAATCGGCACCACCTTCGTCATCACGACGGCCCTTCTCTTCCTCGGCACGATTTTGGTCTGGAGTGTTCAGACCACCACGGCAGCCGACCGTGGCACCGGCCAGAGCGCAATTCAGATGACACTGGAGGGGTTCGGCGCCTTCCGCGGCCCCCGCCCCAGGGTCATCCTCCTCTCCTCGACCAGCGTCTTCTTCCTGGCCGGTGTTCTCGAGGTCGCCACCATCGTCCTCGCGTTCGAGGTGTTCGGTTCGGAGGACGCGGGGGCTGCCTGGCTCAATGCCGCTATCGGTATTGGTGCCGCAGCAGGCTCGGTCCTTGCGATCGTTCTGATCGGTAAGACACACCTCGCTCCATCGATGCGGCGGGGACTGTTACTCATCGCCGTCTCTGTGTCCTTGATCCCGATCTTTGGATCGCAGGCAGTCGCCCTTGTCGCTTTGGCCGTCATGGGCGCCGGCTGGACCTTCGTCGATGTGTCGGGTCGGATCATGCTGCAACGGGTCATCCCGCTCGGCGGTCTCTCCCGGGCGTTTGGGGTCGTTGAAGGAACCTCCACCGCCGCCGAGGCGCTCGGCTCAGTAGCGGGGGCGGTCCTCATTGGCTGGTTGGGCGTCGGGTGGACGCTGGTCGTCGCCAGTCTGCTCATCATCCTTGTGGTTCTGGTCAACCGCGGGGCGCTCCAAGAGGCGGACGTTGGGGTGATAGTCCCCATCGAGCACCTCCACTTGTTGAGGTCGACGCCGATGTTCGCCGCATTAGGCCCGGCCGAGTTGGAGCGCCTGGCATTGACCATCGAAGAGGAATCGGTCGGCCCGGGCTCTGCTGTCTGCGTGCAGGGGGAGCCGGGGGAACACTTCTATTTCGTCGAGCGGGGGACTGCCCGGGTGGTGCATGATGGAATGGATGTCGCAACCCTGGCGACCGGGGACTTCTTCGGGGAGATTGCCTTGTTGCGGGACATCCCCCGAACCGCCACCGTCGAGGCAGTGAGTGCCCTGGATCTCTTGGTACTCGAAAGGGGGCCGTTCCTGGACGCGATCAAGTCGTCGGCTTGCCAGATCGAAGCCGCGCAGGCGGTATCCCAGACTCGTATGGACGAGTTGGGAATGTGAGGAATCCTCGATGGACGACGCCAACGGCATGGTGCGTCGTTCTTCGCTAAGTTCGGGGCAGGCACCGGAGCGAGGAGGAACAGTGCCCACATTTATGGACGTCCACAACATGGACGGGGGAGTATCTGCGGCAGATGTCGCCGGGGCTCACCAGGCGGATCTGGCCCACCAGGATCAGTACGGTGTCAATTACAAGAGCTACTGGGTGGACGAGTCGAACGGCAAGATCTTCTGCCTCGTCGACGCTCCAGACTCCGAGACTGCGGTAAAGGTGCACCGGGAGGCGCACGGTCTGGTCGCCGACGAGATCTACGAGGTCGTCGAAGGATCTTGATATCGGGCCTGTCAGAACTCGGGCCTTTCTGAGTCCAATTCCCACGTAGGGTCGTGCGATGGCGGACAGCGCCATCCTAAATTCGAGTGGGGTTCGCACCGCTGAGCTCATCGCTGCAATCTCGATGGCGACCGACCTGGCCATGGGCTTCCCACTGGAGCATGGCTTACAAAGCTCAGTGATCGCAGCGCGCCTATGCGATCGTCTCGACGTCGACCGGGAGACCGCGTCCCAGGCGTACTTCCTCAGCCTTCTCTTCTACGTTGGCTGCAATGCCCCTGCCGAGGTGGGCTGGGACGTGTTCGGCGACGACGACTCGCTCATCACGTACGCCAGTCCCTTCCGATTTGGCAGCCGGGCGGAGATGGCCAGGGGAATGATGCGGGCGGTGGCACCGCCAACCGCACCGGCTCATATCCGTGTCTGGCGTGTCAGCCGCCACCTCCCAGAGTTGGCCATCGGGTTCGCCGGGGTGGTCGATGCCACCTGCGAGGTGGCCCGGATGCTGACCGACGAGCTGGGTCTGGGGCCACCAGTCTCCAACCTCGTCGCTTTCGAGTCGGTGCGTTGGGATGGCAAGGGGTTTCCGGGTGGAGTCGCCGGAGACGAGATTCCACTTGCGGTCCGGATAGCGCATGTCGCCCGGGACGCCGCATTTCAGCTAATTCTGGGTGACGTCGAATTCGTCTCCGATGTGATCGGCCGGCGAGCCGCCCAGGCGTTCGACCCGGTAGTCGCCAGGACTTTCACACAGGACGCGGCCGGGATTCTCGACCTCGAATCAGAGCTCCCACTCTGGGACTTGGCGCTCGGCTGCGAGCCCAAACCCTGGTCGATGCTCGACGGAGGGGCGATCGACCGAGCACTGGCCGCGATGGGTCACTTCACCGATATGTCCATTCCCGAATTCGTGGGGCACTCCTCTGGAGTGGCGACAACGTGCCTGGCTGCAGCACAGGTGCTCTCATTCGACTCAGCGGACTCTCTGACCGTTCATCGTGCGGCGTTGGTACACGACCTGGGACGGGCTGCGGTTCCGATCCGCATCTGGAGCAAGAGAAGGTCCTTGACTCTGGACGACTGGGAGCGAATACGGCTCCACGCCTACCACACCGAGCGGATCCTGACCCAGTCCCCTTTCCTCTCAGACCTGGTCCCGGTCGCCGGGTTTCACCATGAACGTGTTGACGGGACGGGTTATCACCGGGGTGTCGGGGTGTCTTCGATGGAGCGGCCGGCCCGTGTCCTTGCCGCGGCTGACGCCTATCACGCCATGACCGAGCCCCGACCGCACCGGCCTGCCCTTTCGCGGGGAGCGGCGGCGGAAATGCTCGCTGGAGAGGCCAAAGCCGGGCGCCTCGATCCGGAAGCTGTGGCGGCTGTGCTGGAGGGCGGCGGGCATAGCGCTGCTTCGGTGCCATGGCCTGCCGGCCTGACCGAGCGTGAGATCCAGGTGGTCAGGCACCTCGCACGTGGTCTGCAGACCAAGCAGATCGCCCGGGCACTCGAGATATCGCCCAAGACCGTCGACTTTCACATTCAAAGCGCCTATCGAAAGATGGGTGTATCGACCCGGGCCGGGGCCACCCTGTTCGCCATGCAGCACGGACTCACTACCTGGGAGAACTCCCGATAGGCGACGGTCGCCGGTTCTCATACCTTGGTGTCGAGACCTAGATGAGCGAGCAGATCGAAACAATCGTCATCGGTGGCGGTCAGGCGGGTCTGGCCGTTGGCTATCACCTCCACCGGAATGGCCTGCCGTTCCTGATCCTGGATGAGAACCCCCGAATAGGGGACGTCTGGCGGAACAGGTGGGACTCCCTCCGGCTATTCACCCCCGCCGCATATAGCGGGCTGCCGGGCATGCCCTTCCCAGGCCCCCGATCTGCCTACCCCACCAAGGATGAGACCGCCGCCTATTTCGAGGCGTACGCCGAGAGATTCGGGCTTCCGGTTAGAACCGGGGTAAAGGTGGATCGTCTGTCGGACACTGGAGATGGCTTTGTCGTGACCGCGGGCGATGCCCGGCTCCTTGCCGACAATGTCGTCGTGGCGACCGGTGCCTATCAGCACCCGCTTGTCCCGTCCTTCTCGACTCAGCTCGACAACGCCATCGTCCAGCTCCATTCGACCGAGTACCACAATCCCGACCAGCTGCGTGAGGGTGGCGTGCTCGTCGTCGGAGCCGGCAATTCGGGTGCCGAGATCGCTCTCGATATGGCCAGTCACCACGAGGTTTGGCTCTCCGGCCCGGACACGGGACAGGAGCCCACCCGAGCCGGGACCATCCCCGACCGGTTGTTGACACCGATTCTGTGGTTGGCCGCGACCCGGCTGACGGTCGGGACCGCACCTGGACGAAAGCTCCGTGACCGCTTCATCGATCCCCCTCGTGGCATCCCGCTCGGGCGGGTGCGACGCAAGGACATCATCGCCGCCGGCATCGAGCGTGTGCCCCGGACCATCGGAGTGATGAATGGCAACCCCGTGCTCGAGGATGGAAGCGTGCTCGAAGTGTCGAACGTCATCTGGTGCACCGGATTCACCCATGACTACGGCTGGATCGCCCCCCCGATCGCGATTGATAAGGGCTTCCCGATTCACAACCGGGGAATCGTCGAGTCCCGTCCCGGTCTGTACTTCATCGGGCTCCGCTTCCTCTACTCGCTGAGCTCTGCACTCCTGGGCGGTGTGGGACGGGACGCTGAATACATCGTCGATCACATCGTTGCCACGCGGCAGGGTCGAAGCGACATGACCCGGGCAGGCCCAGTGGGAACGGGCCCGCCCGGGTTCACCTGACTATTGGGGCTCCAGGAAGTGTTCGCTCAGCCAACCAGCGACGTCCCTGCCGAGCTCGGCTCCTTGAACATCGGGCGTCCGGAAGTGGATGCCGAGCCAGATCCGGGCATCGATGGTGTCCTCCACCACATCGGTGAAGCGCGTGTAGTCGCGGGTGACATCCAGCTGCCCGGGCGTGATCTTGACCAGGGTGAACGCAACCCCGTCACGGCCGAAGAAGCTCTTCGCGGCGTTCATGAACGCCCCGGTGATGCAGTTGTAACCCGAGGGGTGGTCCGGATAGGGCGGTGATGGGATCAGCGAATTCCAATTGCCATCGCCCGCTGTCCGTGGGTTGCCGTCGTTGTCTCCCTCGTGGATCGCTGTGATGGGTCGCCAGAAGGTCGTGGCTGCCTTGTCGTCCCAGCATCCGATCAGCGCGTCGGCGCCCGCCAGGTTCAACGTAGCGAACAGTCGTGCCTGCCTGACCAGGCTGAGGTCTCGGTCCTCAGCGATGGTGCGGAACGTCCGGTTGTACATCTCCGCCGGGTTGGCCGTGAAGAACATCGCGGTGGCGGTCTGCCCCATTGTGCGCAGAGTCGGGGTAGTGGTGCCGTTGCCGCCGTAGTCCTTGACCTCCCCATACTCCCGGGCATAGGCGCGGCTCTCGACATCGAGCGGGCCGTCGGTCCGGAACTGTGACGTCTTCTTCATGACGAACGGCTCGACGTTGGCGACCCAGGCGAATGGATCATTGACCCCGCTGGTCGGACGCCACTCCCCGGCACCGTCGCCGACATCGAAAGTGAAGGGGACGAAGCGGCCGTCACCGGTTCGCTCCTCGAGCATGGCTGCCGCTGCCGCCGCTCCAGCGGCGATCCCCGCCGTCTTGGCCGCACCGTTGGCGATTCCGGCCAAAGCGTCGGCGTAGAGACCGTCGAGTCTCGTGATCACCGCAGGAGCTAGCGGAGGCACCGGTGCGATGCCGAGACCGACCAGGACATGATGGGCTGCGGTGGCGACCGCCGCCTGCTTCGATGCCCACCTCGGTGCGTTGGGCAGATCGCCGAGGTACGGCTCGTAGCCGCGGTGGATCATGTTCACCGCGTCGTAGACCGCGCCCTGGACCATCGCCAATTGGAGCATGGCAACTGGGGGCGACTGGCCGGCACCCGGGACCGGTGCGGCAGGCGCATTGATCAGCGCTTCCACTGCGTGCCGGTTCCAATCGAGAACCGTGGTGTCCTGTGATCCGCTCGAGCTGGAACTGGCGCCGGAGGTGCCGGTGGCAGCGAGCAAGAGGATCAGAGCGAGCCCGATGATTACTAGACGGCGAGACATGATGCGCTCCTCTCGATCGGCGACTCCACCCACAACAATGGAAATGAAGAAGCCAGTGAAAACTGGTTAAGACCCAGCGACGCTCTGCTGGTCACTGGTGTCGCTCATCCGACTCCTCTTCCTCCTCCCATGAGCCTTCCACCCCGACACCACGCTCGTATATGTCCGAGACAGACCCATGTCTGACAAATTCCGTCGCCTCGTCGAGCCTCTCAGGATGGGACCGGCGGCGCGAATAACCTGCACGCGTGGCGAATCCCCCAGAATCCCGCCCCTCTGGGCAAGAGACTCTTGTGTTTCCCCAGTGGCTTCGAGAGTACGAGCGGCCTTGGTTCAGATATGACCTGATCGCTGGGGCGTCGGTGGCAGCGCTCGTAGTCCCCAAGGCTCTCGGGTATGCCGGGATCGTGGGGGTTCCGATCGAATACGGGCTCTATGCCGCGGCCGCAGGTGCCTTGATCTATGCGCTGTTCGGCTCGTCCCGACAGATCTCGACCGGGCCGAGCTCGGCGTTGGCCGCCGTGGCCGGTGGTGCCGTTGTACTCCTGGGCTTGACAGATCGCGCTGCACTACCTCTCGTGAGTTGGGTGACGGTGCTCGCTGGGTTGCTCTTCGTGCTGCTGGCGTTGTTGAGGATGGGTTGGATGTCCCAGTTCCTCTCCAGGGCGGTCGTCAAGGGCTTCTTGATCGGGGCGGCTTTGGAAGTGACCGTGGGCGAGCTACCCAAACTGACCGGGACTGCGGCCGAGGGCACCAACACGTGGCGCGAGTTCGGGAGCTGGATCAGATCCCTCGGTGACACCGACCTGACGACACTCGTGGTGGGAGTACTTTCGCTCGGGGTGATCCTGGGTCTTCGTTTCTGGGCTCGCCGGGTACCCGGAGCCCTGGTGCTCGTGGTCTTGGGAATTCTGGCGACACGTCTGCTCGGCCTCGAAATCGCGCTGGTCGGCGATGTCCCGAGTGGCCTGCCATCGCTCGTCCTGCCTGACATCGCCTATCTCACCGCAAATCTCTCGGTCATCCTCCCGGCCGCGGTCGGCGTTGTGCTCATCGGATTCTCCCAGTCGGCGGGAGACGCCCGTGAGTTCGCCTCGAAACACGGTTATCGGGTCGACATCAATCGGGAGTCCGTCGCTCAGGGCTTGGCCAACATCGGTTCCGGGATGGTCCAGGGAATACCGGTTGCCACCAGCCTCTCGGCCAGCTCGCTCAATGACCAGTCGGGCGCCAAGACTCAGATGTCCTCGTTGGTCACGGGGCTCTTCGTCGTCCTGACGATGCTGTTCCTGGCTCCGCTGTTCTCAGACTTGCCCAAGGCCGTGTTGGCGGCGGTGATCATCGACGCCGTTGTGTTCGGCATGATCGACCTGTCGGCCATCCGTCGTCTGTTTCGTGTGCAACGATTCGACTTCTGGATCGCCGTAGCAGCCATCGTCGGTGTGCTGACGTTCGGAGTGCTGGCGGGAGTGGTCATTGGAATCGTGCTCTCGCTGGTTTGGCTCGTCTACGTCTCGACACGTCCCAATATCGTCGAGTTGGGGAATCAGCCCGGCACCCAGGTATTCGGAGATCTGGCCAGTTATCCGGAGGGCATCACATTCCCGGGTCTGTTGGTTGTTCGCTTCGATGGCGGCCTCTTCTTCGCCAGTGCGGACGCTCTACAAGACCAGCTGAGGGAGGTCTTGCTCGACCGGGAACCTCCGGTCCGCACTGTCATAATCGATTGCGGCAGCGTGAACTTCATCGACTCCCAGGGGGCCGAGAAGCTTCGGGAGCTCCACGAGATCGCCGCCCAGCAGGGCGTGGCCCTCCACCTGTCAAATCTCAAGGCAGAGGTGAGGGAGGTCTTGGCGACCGATGGCTTGTTGGAGCTCTATGGAACCGGGCGAGTGCACGCCAAGACCTATCTCGCCGTCCAGGCCCACCTCGATGAAGAAGCTCCGACTGGGGCGGCGGAGCCGGATTCCTAGGTGCTGAATCGCTCCCGGAGCAGACCGTGGCGCAGTCCTCGATCGCTCACCGTGAGAGTTTCCTGACCGAGGTTTTCCATCACCGTGCGGACGATGCAGCACCCGGCCAGGATCACGTCGGCGCGTTTGGGCTGGAGCCCCACGATCGAACGGCGGGCCTCGGCGTCCTGTGCCCTGTACATCTCGATCTGGCGATCGATCTCGTCCCGGTCCAGGATCGTGCCCTGGACCACGTCGGGGTCATACGTGGCCAACCGGTGATAGACCGCAGTGATGTTGGTCACCGCGCCGCCCATGGCCACAAGTGCTTCGGGCGGAGGACGGCCGTCGATAGCGGAGAGATCATCGGCGATCGCCTCGAGCGCCGAGGCGAGCACATCCGGCCCCACGACATCGTCGAGACCGAAGGTCTCGGTGTACCGCACGGCGCCGACGGGCACACTGAAACGCTCCACCACGTCGTCACCCTCCCCAAACGTGAACTGAGAGCTTCCCCCACCGGTGTCGAACACGACCAGCGAGCCACGATCCAGGCCAAGCTCAGCCTTTACTGCCAGGTAGGCGAGACGAGCCTCCTCCTCACCGGAGATGGCTTCGACGACGAACCCGGTTCGTTTCCGGATGTGGTCGATCACCTCGTCACGATTGGAGGCGGTGCGCAGGGCGGCGGTCCCCACCAAGACGATGGCCCTGGCCCTGTTCTGCCTGGCCTCATCCACCATCTCAGCGATCGCTTGTCCGGTGCGCTCCATCGCGTCGTCGGATATCGGGCCGTTCGGCACCTGGCCCTCCCCGAGACGGGTCAGCTCTGCCCGGTCGACGATCGCTGTCCATCTCCCATCGGCGGATTGCTCGGCAACATGGAACTTGACCGAGTTGGTGCCGACGTCGATGACCGCGTACCGCGCTGCCTGGTCGGCGAGGATGGCGGTCATGGCTCTGACGAAGTTGTGGTTCACCAGATCCTGCATGCCTGCAGAGTTGACCGCCGCAATCACCTGGTTCGGGTCCTCGGACTCGATGGCGATCGTCCTCATCGGGACGCCGTCGACCAACAAATCGGTCACCTCGGCCATGCAGCCGCCCAACGTGTAGCGCACACGTCTCTTGTGGATGGGCACGGCACTCACCTCAGGGTGTGACTCCAACACCTCGGTGAGGAATTGGTCGAGGGTGTATGAGTCGCGGTGGAGGGGCGGTGTGGCGATCTCCAGCATCGCGAACACCCTCGCGACATTCTCTGCCGACAGGGGGAAGCCCTCCTTCATGATCGGCACCCACTGTTCCAGACCCTCCGGGCTCACGACCTGAAGGACCTTCACGTCCATGAGCCCGTCGCGGATCTTGACGATCGGGCCTGATCCCGTGCGCAGGTAGACCTCGTCGGACTCCTGGATCGCCGTCGGTTCGAGGGCGGCGAACACCTCTTCGGCAGTCCCGAAATCCGAGCCGAAGGTGCGCCACTCCCATCGAGGGACGATGGTTGTCATACGCAGGTCAGTCCGATCTGGTTGGATGCACGCTCAGCCGACCCTAACGACGCCGAGGGAGACGATGACCGCACATGTGAGTGAGCGCGCCGATTGGTACGCCATGGAAGCGACCGAAATGGCACTCACCCTCGAGGTGGACAGACAGCGCGGTCTCAATGGCTCCGAGGTCGAAGAGCGTGTGGCGAAGTACGGGATGAATCGTCTCGCCGAGGGGGAGAAGGAGTCGGGATTCCGGGCCTTTCTCCGCCAGTACGAGGACTTCATGCAGATCGTGCTGCTGGTGGCGGCGGCGGTCAACCAGTTGGTCACAGGTGACACTCCCACGACGGTCCTTCTGGCCGGGCTCACGGTCTTCAACGCGGTGATCGGTCTTCGCCAGGAGGCAAAGGCCGAGGAGAGCGTCGCCGCCCTCGCCTCGATGATGAAGACCATCGCCCGGGTCCGCCGGGATGGACAGGTGCTCGAGATCGACGCGGCCGAATTGGTGCCGGGCGATGTAGTGCTGGTGGAAGCGGGGAACCTGGTGCCTGCCGATGGCCGGATCACCGTCGCCGCGACGCTGGAGATCGAGGAGGCCGCCCTCACCGGCGAGAGCCTTCCGGTCAGCAAAGACACTGCTCCGGTGACGGGTGCGGACGTGCCTCTGGGAGATCGCACATGCATGGCCTACATGAACACCTCCGTGACACGAGGACGCGGGGAGATGGTGATCACAGCGACCGGGATGCAGACCGAGATCGGCCACATCGCCGGGATGCTGGCCGCCACCGAGTCGGAGAAGACTCCGCTACAGAAGCAACTGGACGCCCTGTCCAAGATCATCGCCTCCATTGCTGCGGTGGCTCTGGTCATCGTGGTTTTGCTGGGGCTGGCCCAGGGCGAGACCTTCGACACGCTGTTCATCACCGGTGTGGCCTTGGCGGTTGCCGCGATACCCACCGGGCTTCCTGCAGTGGTGACCGCGCTGCTGTCGATCGGGACCCGGGAGATCGCCCGGCGGAATGCCATCGTGAAACGTCTTCCTGCGGTGGAGACCCTCGGCTCGACTTCGGCGATTTGCTCCGACAAGACAGGGACGCTGACGCTGAACAAGATGACCGCCCGGGAAATGGTGATTCCCGGCCAGAACGTCTTCCATGTCTCCGGCGAGGGCTATTCGACGGTCGGTGAGATCAAGCACGTCGGTGGGGCCAACTTCGATCTCGACCATTGTCTGCTTCCGATGGTCCTCTGTGCCGACGCGGTCCTCGACGGGGAGAGCCTCATCGGTGATCCCACCGAAGGCGCCTTGATCGTGCTCGGGGCGAAGGGTGGGCTGGACATCGATCGCACGCGGTCCACCTATCCACGGGTCGCCGAAGTCCCCTTCGACTCGGAGTACAAGTTCATGGCCACCTTCCATCAGATGACGGACCGAGACGGCGCCCCGGTCATCCGTTGCTATGTGAAAGGGGCTCCCGACGTGCTGATCGCCAGGGGTGGCTCCTATCTCGGGCCCGACGGAGAGAAGGTCCCGGTCACCGAGGCCAACAAGGATCTCGCCATCGAGGCCAACGACCGCATGGCGGCATCGGGTGAGCGTGTCATGGTCGTGGCCGAGAGGGACTTCGACCCGGGCTCTTTCGACCCGAGCGGGAACCTGATCGACCTGGTCCATGACCTGACCTTGCTCGCCATGGTGGGGATCGTCGATCCTCCCCGGGCCGAAGCCAAGGCCGCCATCGCCAAGTGTCACGACGCAGGGATCCGGGTGCGGATGATCACCGGTGACCATGCCACCACCGCCGCTGCCATCGCAGGGGAGCTCGGCATCGAAGGCAGGGCGATCACGGGTGCTCAGTTCGCGGCGATGAGCGACGACGAGCTGATCGATCAGTTGCCAGAGATCGGGGTGATCGCCCGGGTCGCCCCAGAAGACAAGGTGCGTCTGGTCCGGATGCTGCAACAGTCCGAAAACGTCGTGGCGATGACCGGGGACGGGGTCAACGACGCCCCGGCGCTGAAGGCCGCCGACATCGGGGTGGCCATGGGCATCACCGGCACCGAGGTCTCCAAGGAGGCCGCCGTGATGATCCTCACCGACGACAACTTCGCCACGATCGTGGGGGCAGTCGAATACGGGCGGGCTCTTTACGACAACCTCCTCAAATACCTCCGCTTCCAGATGTCGACACTTGTCGCCTACATCGCGGTGTTCATCGGCGCCGGCATCTTCGCCATCGCAGGGGGGATTCCCCTCAACCCACTCCAGATCCTGTGGCTGAACATGGTGATCGACATCCCCATTGCGATCGCCCTCGGCTTCGACCTGCCCACCCCGGGTCTGATGGAACGCGCTCCAAGACCCGTGGGCGCGCCGGTCCTCTCCTCCCGAGATTGGGTCCGGCTCTGTGTGCAGGGATTCGTCATGACGGTCGGCACCCTCGCCGTCTATCTGGTGGCCGAGCCGGAGTACGGAGCCGCCGTGGCCTCGACGATGCTGTTGACCACGCTGTCGTTGTTCCACTTGGTCGCCGGTTACATGGCACGGGACCCGGAGAGCACCGTCTTCGACCGGGCCGCCCTGCCCGGGTCTACCCAGCTGAAGCGCTACGGGCTCGCCCTCCTGGCCATCATCCTGGTGACCACACTCGGGATCCTCCAGCGCATCTTTTCGACGGTCGAGCTGGGCTTCAATCAGTGGGCGATCTGTGCCGGAATCGCCTTGAGCCTTCTCGTGGTCGAAGAGCTGATCAAGTTGTTCCTGCGCCGAGGGAAGTCCGTTCTGGAGAAGACGCCGGCCCAGCCGGCGGTGGCCGTATGAACGGGCCCCACCCGCTGCAGGATGACGGGTCTTTTGAATCCTCGGGCATAGCCTGGGTTGATGGCGGTCGACCGAAGTCGTAAGGCGAGGAGCGCCCGCAAACGCAAGCGCCGGATGGGCCGCGTCGAAAATGATCTCAGCGAGGAGCAGTGGGCGACCCTCAAGACGGCCTGGGGTGGCTGCGCATATTGCGGCGCCATCGACAAGCCACTACAGCGCGATTGCGTGCTGGCCATCTCCCGGGGCGGGCGTTACACCCTCGACAACATTGCTCCTGCCTGCGGGCCCTGCAACGCGAGCAAGGGCAATCACGAGGTCACCGGCTGGCTGCGGCGCAAGCGGATCGACGAAGGCGCCTTTTTGCTCCGTCATCTCGAGATCAACACCGAGCTCGCAGCGCGGTTCCTTGGCGAATTAGCCGTCGAGCTCGATGCCCTCCCACCCACGCACCAGTAATGGATGGCGTGGTAGCTTCGAACCTCTAGGGACTCTCTGGCTGACAAGGCTGATCGGCCCCATCGCGTCACATCTGCCGTACGGACCGATCTCGACTGGGAGGGGTTATCCATGGCTCGGATCTTCATCTGCTATCGGAGAGAGGACAGCTCGGGTCACGCGGGTCGTCTTTACGATCGCCTTGGAGCCCGGTTCGGCGATGACGTGTTCATGGACATCGATGCGATAGGGCCAGGCGTCGATTTCGCCCGGGTGATCGATGAGACGATTGACACAATCGAGGCGGTGATCGTTGTCATCGGTCATCAATGGCTTTCCTCTACCGACGCCAATGGCAGCCGTCGACTCGATGACCCCGAAGACCTTGTGCGCCAAGAAATATCGGTTGCGCTGGCCCGCGAGGTCCTGGTGATTCCGGTCCTGGTGCAGGGTGCCGTACTCCCCAAACCCGAGGACCTGCCACCAGAGCTCGTCGGCCTGACCCGTCACAACGCGTTCGAAGTGAGCGACGCGCGTTGGAATTACGACGCCGACCGCCTTGTCCACGCCCTCGAGGAGGCGCTCGCCCCAACGCCACCAGTGTCGGCGCTGCCTGTGGTCGATCCGGGCGTCGCCGAAGGACCATCGGTGACGTCGCAAGCACTCCCAGGTTCGATGCCGATGGTTCTCGCTGTCACGGGTGCTCTGCTCGTGCTGTTGTTCGGCCTTTTCGTGACGCCGACCCAGCATGACGAGCAGATCTGGTTGCGCATCGTCGTTGCGCTGGCCGTGGTTGGGGTTACCGCCGCCGGACTCACAAGCAAGAAGTGGAGATGGGTCATGATCGCCGGCAGCGTTGGGTTGGCGGGGTTCGTCATCTGGGTGCTCATGCTGATCTCAGGACACGAACTCTCGGAACTGATGTCGTTTGAGACGGACGG
>JARDZU010000156.1 GCA_029240695.1 Acidimicrobiia bacterium
TCGAGGAGGATGCGAGCGGCAAGCCCGTACCGGCGCGGGGGCAAGGACACGTCGTGATCACGGTCTGTTCTCTTGTAGAGCTTGGCCGGCCGGCCGGCGCCGGGGCCGGTCCGACCGGTGCGTCGGAGGAACTCGACATCGACGAGACCCTCCTCTGCCAGTCGGTCCAGGTGATAGGCCGCGGTCTGGCGCGGAATCCCGAGGGCGTCGGCCGCCTCGTCCCGCCCGATGGGCTCTTTTGACCTCGAGACGAAGACGTAGAGCCGGCGGCGAGTCGGGTCACTCAGTGAGCCGATGGCGCCGAGCTCGGCATCGAGATGGTTTTCGTCCATGAAATCACTCTAAAACGCGACTTGGTTGACACTAGATTCTCGAGATGTAAAAATGGTTCTGACCATTCTTAGAAAGAGTCCGGACATGACGACAGCCACCACTACCGCTCCCCAAACGACAATGGTCGCAGAGTCGAAGCGCGCCTATCAGATCCTTCACCTCGGATACACGGTTGCGCCGATCCTCTTTGGACTGGACAAGTTCTTCAATGTCATGACCGATTGGGTCGAATTCCTGCCCACATTCGTCACCGATGCCGTAAATGGGTCGGTGGTCATGGGCGTCGTGGGTGTGATCGAGATCGCTGCCGGGATCGGGGTATGGCTTCGGCCCAAGATCTTCGCGCCCGTCGTCGCCGCATGGCTAGGGCTGATCATCATCACGCTGATCCTGGCCGGAGGCTTCTGGGACATCGCCCTGCGCGACTTCGGTTTGCTCCTTGGCGCCGTCGCCCTGTGGCGTCTAGCCAGGGCCCACGCCTGACCAACCGAGCTTGGTCTCCTACCGCAGCGCCCGCATGAAGCCGTCGCGGGAACCGAGATAGATGGTCTCCTCCCACACCACTGGAGTGGCTTCGAGACAGGCCTCGCCCAGACTCAACGACCAGTCCAGAGCCGGCGCACGGGGGTCGGCCAGGGAATAGGCCCGCACGTCACCGAGACATGTGGCGGTGACCAGCGCGTCGTCGACGATGGCCGGGGAGGACCAAGAGTGGAAGCCCACCTCGTCCTGCCAGAGCAGCGTCCCGTCGGCGGCATCGACCGCGATCAGCGAGCCTTGATGGGTGTTGACATAGACGACGCCGTTGCGCACCGCGGGTGTCGACCATGAGCCTGCGTCCGATGAACCCGCGGTCAGGTCGAGGCCCCACACCCTGGGGTCACCGTCGGAGTAGGGGTTTAGCTTGATCAGCTGACCGACGGCGAGGTTCCGCTCGATCTCGGCCGCGCTCATCTGCGAGGGCTCGTGCTCGATGGAGACATAGATCATCCCCTCCGTGTCGGCGACCATCGTGGCGTCGATGTCGCCACCCGCGTAGTAGTCGAACACGATCGGTGCATTCCCGTTGCCGACGTCAGACACGTCCATCCCCACGATCCGGCCGCCGGAGTTGGAGAAATAGACCCTCTCGTCGAAGACGAGAACCGAGCTCTCGATCGAGACGTTGCGCCCTGAGTTGGCAAGAAGCGCTTCGTTGTAGCCGGGCTCCTGGACCAGTTTGACCGGATCGACGACAACGTTGCCTTCGGCGTCGTAACCCCGATTGAGCTGGATGGCGAAGAACCAGCCATTCTCACCGCCCTCGTACATGATGTCATCGACGATGGCCGGGTTCGAGTCCCAGTCGTCGTTCCAGATCCCATTCACCTCGTTTGCGTCCATCGACCAGAGCACGGTCGGCTCCTCACGGTCCAAGGCGAGGATTCGCAGCTGGTTGTCCCTCGAGCCGAAGTAGAGGAGCGGGAATCCGTCCGGGTCGAGACTAACCGACCCCTTGATGATGTCGCCGGTCTGGAACTCGGGTCGAAGATCTTGCCCGGTCGCCGCATCAACGAAATGCACGGCAGAGTCGTAGGCGCCGAAGATCAGCTCTGTCACGCCGTCGGGGCGCTGCCATACCGCGGGTTGGCCGGTCCAGCCCATCCCGCACCAGATCCTCGATACACCACCCTCCGAGGATGGGCTGCACATTTGCTCGTCGGGATAGCGCCAAGCCACTGTTGGACTATCGGGCACCGGGCCCAACCCGTAGAAGGTTCTGGTCGGGTTGCCCCGAAACATGGTCATGCCGACCGTCGTCCCCCACGGTCGACCGACCGTGAATCCGGGGACCGTCCCCGGCTCCCGATCCTGAGGAGCCGCTGTGGTTGTCGTGGTCGGTGGAAGGGTGGTTGCCGGCTCGGTGGGATCCGAGCCGGTGGCAGCTGCAGCCGTGCTGGTCGGAAAGGCAGACAGACCGGTCACTGAAGTGGTCGGGGAGGCATCGTTGCGAGTCACGAAGTACACCGCCAGCCCGAGAAGGAATCCGGCGGCGACGATCATGATCACGCGGCCGGCTCTCTCGTTCACTGCCTCATCCTCCTACGCCGGCGCAGCGCATTCGGCCTCGCCGGTGAGGACAGGATGCCCGTGCGTCTCGATGTATGCGGGGATCAAACAGGAATCGATCGTCCCCCCCGGGGCTACCACCGCCCTCGCGACGGCGGTGGTCGCACTGGCAACGGAGTTGTGGGGCCAGACGAAATTCCCCAGCGACCAGAAGACCGCCGCGTCGCCGACCGTCTCCAACGGCTGCATCCGATGGGAGTGGTGCCCGAAGATGATGTCCGCTCCCGCTTCGACCATGGCGTGAGCCCTGTCGATGTCGTCCTGACGGGGCGTCGTATCGAGCTCCATCCCCCAATGAATCGTGACGACGACGAGATCTGCTACCTCTTCGGCCGCGGACACCGCCTCGACCATCGTGGGAGTGTCATCTCCGTTACGCATCCCGGGCGTGTCGACGGTGGCGTACCAGCCGTCATCGGGTGCGACGCCTCCGAAGCCGACCACAGCGACTGTCCAGCCGTTGATTTCGAACAGTGCCGGCTCGCCTGCCTCGGCGGCGCTGCGCCCGGCTCCGACTGGCTGGATCCCGGCCGCGAGCAACTGGTCCCGACCGTCGACCAGGGCCTCCTTGCCAAAGTCGCCAGAATGGTTGTTGCCCAGGTTGCCAACGTCGATGCCATTGGCCTTGATCGAGGGCAGGGACTCGGTCGGACATCGGAACACGAATGCCTTGTCTAGGGGAGAGCCCAGCGCAGATGGGGCGCACTCGAGATTGATCACCGTGAGATCGTCTTCGAGAAACAGACCGTTCAGTCCCGACCAAGCGTGATCCCACCCTTCGGCGGCGAGAGCGGGGATGTATTCGGGGTCGGTGGCCACATCCCCGGTGCCTTGGATCACCAGATATCCCTTCTCCGGGGCGGTGGTGGCAGTGGTCGGTGTGATCATGGTCGCCGGGGGGAGGGTCGTCGTGGACGCGATTGTGGTGACACTCGGGCGGGTCGTGATCGTGGTGTCCACCACCGCCGCGACTGTCGACGGGGTGGTCGCCGCGTCCGTGCTCAGACTCCAAATAGTGAAGGCAATGACGCCAGTGAGGGCGCCACCGATGACCACGACGAGCAATCGGGAACGGCGTGACACGCCCTGAGGACGGTAATAAGTCGTCGGTCCTAGGTCATAGGACCTACCACTCACTACCTACAAACTAGAACGGCGGCGAAGCCGCTACAGGATCTGACTCAGGAACAGCTTGGTGCGAACTTCCTGAGGGTCGGTGAAGAAATGCTCGGGGGTGCCGACCTCGACGATCTCGCCTTCGGCCATGAACACCACGCGGTTGGCCACCGCCCGGGCAAATCCCATCTCGTGGGTCACGACGACCATGGTCATCCCACCCCGGCCCAGCTCGACCATGACGTCGAGCACCTCCTTGATCATCTCCGGGTCGAGGGCCGATGTCGGCTCGTCGAACAGCATCACCTTGGGCTGCATCGCCAAGGCTCGGGCGATGGCGACCCTCTGCTGCTGTCCTCCGGAGAGCTGGCCGGGATATTTGCGGGCCTGCTCCGGGATCTTGACCCTCGTCAGCGTCTGCATGGCGAGCGCCTCAGCATCCTTCTTGGGCAGCTTCCGAACCTGGCGTGGTGCCAGCGTCACGTTGTCGAGCACGGTCAGATGCGGAAACAGGTTGAACTGTTGGAAGACCATTCCGGTCTCCCGACGCACTTCCTGGATGTTGCGGACGTCGTCGGAGAGCTCGATCCCGTCTACCACCAGACGGCCTGCGTCGTGCTTCTCGAGACGGTTGATGCACCGGATGAGAGTGGATTTGCCGCCGCCCGAGGGCCCGATGACCACTACGACCTCCTGCTGACCGACCCGCATGTTGATGTCCTTCAGGGCCTGGAAGTTGCCGAAGAATTTGTCGACCCCCACCAGCTCGATGATGGCGTCACCGGTCGCCCTGGTGGCATCGCTGTAATCCGTCACCGTCATCTCTCGCCCACCCCCAGCTTCCTTTCCAGCCTCCGTGATTCCCTTGACATCGTGTAACACCCGACCCAGAAGATGAGGGCTGCGAAGCTGAGGGTGACGACGAAGAGACCCTTGCCCAGGTAGGCGGTTTGTGAATTGACGACGAAAGTCGCTTCCAATAGCTCGGTGATGCCGAGGACCGCCACCAGCGTCGTGTCCTTGAACAGGCTGATGAACTGCCCGACCATCGCCGGAATGGTGGCCCGCAGCGCCTGAGGGAGGACGATGAGACGCATCGTTTTCCACGGAGCGAGCCCGACGGCCTGGGCCGCCTCGACCTGGCCACGTGGGACTGCTTGGAGGCCGCCCCGAACCACCTCGGCAATGTAGGCCGCCTCGAAGGCGATGATGGCGATCAGCATCCTGGTGACGAAGCCGGGCCGAATATCTCTCGGAATGATGAACCCGATGGCAAAGGCACCGGCGATGAGCACGGTGATCAGGGGCACCCCCCTGACCAACTCGATATAGCCCACCGAGATGGTGCGGATCACCGGCAGTGATGAGCGACGGCCCATGGCCAGGAGAAGGCCGAAAGGGAAGGCGACGAGGAGCCCGGCAAAGGTCAGGAAGAGATTGAGTTGGAGCCCGCCCCAGCCCTGCCAACCGACTCCACCGAAGCCGGCCAGAGAGATATATGAAGCGGCGATCAGCACCACGGCGATGAGCCAGGTCCACCTCCGGACAGCCCGGGGCAAGACCCGTCCCAGGTAATAAGAGCCGAGCCCTACGACTAGGGCCCCGATGGTGAGCAGGGTCGGGGTGACGGTCGTAGTGAAGGAGAGGATGACCGCGATCAATGCGAGGATTGGCCAAAAGCGAATCACGACCTGGCGAAGAGTCGTGCGCACGTAGGGCAGGCCCGCTTCTGATGCCCGATCCCTGGCTCCGGCAGCGATGGAACCGCCCACCATCCCGAGCATGACCGCGAAGCAGTAGGTCGCCGCCCATGGCCGCCAAAGCTGGTCGGCGGGGAACTCCCCGATCATGAACAACCGCAGGTTGGCCCGGATGATCTCGTACTCGGCCGAGAGCAGGCCACGCAGCAAGGCCACAAGGGCCCAGATCACGAGAGCGGCCAGGGCCAGGGTGAGGAGGCTGTTGTACCAATTGTTGAACAGGTTCTTCCGGGCCCAATCCATCGGGCCTCGGGCCGGCTCCACCTGCGGCGGGGCTTCCTCGAAGACAGGAGCCTCGACCGTCATCGGGTCACCAGTTGCATGCGTCGATTCACCACATTGACGATGAGAGAAATGATCAAGGAGAAGATGAGGTACCCGCCCATGAGTAGGAAGATCATCTGCGGGGCGGGTTGGCCGTTCCCGATCAGTTGGAAGGTGATCCGGGTCATTTCGGCGTAGCCAATCGCGATGGCGAGTGAGGTGTTCTTGGTGAAGTTCAGGTACTGGCTGATGATCGGCGGAATGGCGATGCGCATCGCCTGGGGCATGACCACGTAACGAAGACGCTGGAACGGGGTGAGGGCGATGGCGTTGGCCGCCTCGGATTGACCACGAGGCACGGCGAGGATGCTGCCACGCACGATCTCGGCGACATGCGACGCGGTGTACAGGACGAGGGCTGCGAGGACCGCCCAGTAGGCGGCCAAACCCGTATATCCACCCTCCAGGGCCCTGCCGTCGAGGATCGGCCGGGAGAGACCGATCGGCCCACCTAGCGCGACGAAGCCGATCAAGGTGAGAATCGTGAAGACGCCCAACGCCCATAGGAACCGGTGATGTGGCACTCCCGTCGCCTCCGAGCGCCTCGTCCGCCACCACCAGACCCCAGCCGCGATGAGCAGGGCTACAGCGATGATCGCAAGGAAGGGCCCGAAGTTGGGTTGGGCGGTGAACCCGACCATGGCGAGGTATCGGTTGTTGACGATCACGAGGTCGGAGATGTTCAGCGACTCCTGCAAGACCGGGAACCGGAGCACCACTGCGTTGAACACGAAGAAGATGATGAGCAGCGGGGGGATGTTGCGAATGATCTCTACGTAGAGCCCGGCGGCCTTGGCCACCAGCCAGTTTGTGGAGAGACGAGCCACTCCAACCAGCACCCCGATCAAGGTGAGCAGCGGGATTCCCACGACCACCAGGGCCAAGGTGTTCTTGACCGCGTTGAGCAGCCCACGCCAGATTGGAGCAGACGGGCTGATGTCTGAGCCGGGTATGTCCACCCCGAGTGGTTGGGTCAGGAAATCGAAGCCGGTGGGAAGCCCGGCGGCACGCAGGTTGTTGGTCAGGTTGAACCAGAGCACGTAGAGGATGATCAACACAGCCG
>JARDZU010000157.1 GCA_029240695.1 Acidimicrobiia bacterium
CGCAACAAATACATCTGGTTCGGCACTCCCAAGGTTTTCGACGAATTCAACTTCATCTTCGAAGACACGCCCTCGGGGATGGTGTGGGCCCACATCTACCCGTACAGCGACGAGGGCAGCACCTTCATCGTGGAGATGCGTCCAGAGACCTGGTCAGCGCTCGGCTTCGACAAGACCGAGTATGAAGTGTTCCCGCCGGGTGTGAGCGACGACTACGCCCTCCAGCGAAGTGAGGAAATCTTCGCCCCTCATCTCGACGGGCTAGGTCTTCTCGGCAACAACTCCCGCTGGCTCCAGTTCCCTACGATCAGTTGTGAGCGCTGGCATCACGGCAACGTCGTGCTGATCGGCGACGCCATTCACACTGCGCATTTCTCGGTGGGCTCAGGCACCAAGCTGGCCATGGAGGACTCCATCGCTCTCGCCGGGCTGCTCCTCGCCGGTCACCCACTGGACACAGCCTTCGCCCGGTACGAGGAGATGCGCCGGCCCGAGGTCGAGAGTCTGCAACGGGCCGCCAAGGCAAGTCGGAACTGGTTCGAAGGCGCCGATCGCTACCGGAACCTCGACCCTGAGCAGTTCGTGTTCAGCATGCTGACTCGAAGCCAGCGGATCACCTACGACAATCTGCGGGTCCGTGACCCCGGGTACATGGCTCGGGTCGACGCCTGGTACGCAGCCGCGGAGCACTCATGCCCAACGTCTGTCGGGCCCGATGTGCCTCCCATGTTCCATCCATTCCGGGTGCGAGGTCTCGAGTTGGCCAACAGGATCGTCGTGTCGCCGATGGACCAGTACAGCGCCATCGAGGGGGTGCCAAATGAATGGCACCTGGTCCATCTGGGCAGCCGGGCCGTGGGCGGCGCCGGGTTGGTGATGACCGAGATGACGTGTGTGTCTCCCGAGGGCAGGATCAGCCCTCGGTGCACCGGTCTTTGGAACCGGGAGCAGGCGGACGCCTTCAGTCGGATCGTCGACTTCGTCCACGTCCACACCGAAGCCCGCATCGGTCTCCAGATCGGGCACTCGGGGCGCAAGGGATCGACCAAGTTGATGTGGGAAGGGGACAGCGAGCCCCTCGCCGAGGGCAATTGGGAGATCATGGCGCCTTCCCCGATCCGCTACCGGCCCGATAGCCAGGTGCCCCGGGAGATGACCCGGGCCGATATGGACCGGGTACGGGACCAGCACGTCGCCTCGGCACGGTTCGCAGGCGACGCCGGATTCGATCTGCTCGAGCTCCACTACGCCCATGGATATCTGCTGTCCAGCTTCCTCACCCCTCTGGCCAATCAGAGGAGTGACCACTACGGGGGCTCGGCCGAGAACAGGATGCGATATCCGCTCGAGGTGTTCGAAGCGGTCCGCGAGGTGTGGCCCGATGAGAAGCCGATGTCGGTGCGGATCTCGGCGACGGATTGGGTCGATGGAGGATTCGATGGCGACGATGCGGTCGCGTTCGCAGCGAAGCTAAAAGAACGGGGCTGTGACCTGATCGATGTGTCAACCGGTCAGACCACGATCGATGCCGACCCCGAGTACGGGCGGCTCTATCAGACCCCATATTCGGATCGGATTCGCAACGAAGTTGGGATGGCCACCATGACAGTCGGAGCCGTCTCCAGCATCGACGACGTTCACAACATCCTGGTCGCCGGTCGGGCGGATCTGTGCCTGTTGGCGCGTCCCCACATCGTCGACCCCTACTGGACTCTCAACGCGGCCATCGACCTCGGGTACGACGGCCACGCGTTCCCCAACCAGTATCTCGCCGGTCTGGGGACCAGGCGTCGGGAGCAAGACCCGATCCCCCCGGATGTCTTCCGACGGCCAACCGAATCGGGTCCTGGCCTCGCCTGAAAACCCCTCACCAATTCGCCCGAGTTGTGGCAGACTGTCTCCACCAGAGAAAGGAGGTGGTCCTAGGTTGTATGAAAGTCTTTGGACTCTGGAGGTGGTCGAGCGCTGAGCGGCGCTGACCGCAGCCGCCGCTCGTCCATCAGGACAGGTGGCGACTCCAAACTCGGACCACCCGGCTCTGGATACCGCGAACCTCGTCCATTCGTGGCGGCGTAACCCGCCGAAGCAATGCCAAAGCTGATCTTCAAACGAAGGGCCCTCGATGCGTCGGGGGCCCTTCTATTTCGTCCCCCGGAGCGAAGCGACGTTTAGGGGAGGTGTCGTCGAAGGCGACGGAGGGGGTCTTCAGGTGTCGAAGCCCCGCTCCGCCATCCAATCATCGTTGAAGATCTTGGAGAGATAACCCCGCCCTGAATCGGGCAGGATCACCACTACCAACGCCTCGGGGTCGTCCTCGGCCACCTGCAGGGCTCCGTGGGCCGCCATACCGCAGGAGCCACCGACCAGGATGCCCTCCTCCCGGGCCAACCTCCTCGTCATCGTGAACGAGTCGGCGTCGTTCACCTTGATCCAGTGGTCGATCAGGCCCAGGTCCACGGTTTCGGGGTAGAAATCCTCGCCGACACCCTCCACCGAGTACTGATGCACCTCGTCCTCGTTGTCTGCGGTGAAAATGGAGCCTTCAGGATCTATGCCGACCACCTGGACTGTCGGTTTTTGCTCCTTGAGATACCGGCCGGCGCCACTGACAGTGCCCCCTGTGCCCACTCCGACGACCAGAACATCGACTTCTCCCTGGGTCTGCCGCCATATCTCCGGGCCGGTCGTGTCGTAGTGGGCCTGAGGATTGGCCGGGTTCGAATATTGGTCCGGGTGAAAGGCGCCTTCGATCTCCTCCGTCAGTCTCCGCGCCACCCCGTAGTAGGAATCCGGATGCTCGGGGAGGAGGTCGGTGGCGGTCACCACGACTTCGACTCCATAGGCCCGTAGGAGATCCTGTTTCTCCTTTGAGACCTTGTCTGGAACCGTGCAGATGACCCGATAGCCGCGAACGGCCCCGACAAGCGCAAGTCCTACACCTGTATTGCCGGAGGTCGGCTCGACGATGGTGCCACCCGGCAGGAGGAGCCCGTCTCTCTCGGCCGCATCGATCATCGCCACGGCGATCCGCTCCTTGACCGACCCGCCCGGGTTCATGTGCTCGATCTTGGCCACGAGGTTGCCGTTAGGTTGGATCCTCGACAGCCTGATCAGGGGCGTGTTGCCTATGGCGGCGAGGACGTCGGGATGGATCTCCATGGGCGGGGCGAGGGTATCGCACCGGACGGTGGTCATCCCAAGGACTTCTAACCTTCCCCGCGTGACCCGGATCGCCCGCTATGCGTGGTTCACCCTCGTGTTCAACGTCGGGGTGATCCTCCTGGGTGCCCTGGTCCGAGCGACCGGTTCGGGTGCAGGGTGCGGTAGGTCATGGCCGACCTGCCAGGGCGTGGTGATCCCCGAGATGTCCGGCGCCACAGCTATCGAGTTCATGCATCGCGCTGCGAGCGGGGCTGCCCTTTTGTTGGTGGCGATCCTCGTCGTCTGGGTGTGGCGCGGCGTGCCCGCCGGGGAGCCGGCACGGACAGGCGCCGCGCTGTCTTTGGCGGCCATCGTTGTGGAGGCGTTGATCGGGGCGATGATCGTCCTGGCCGAGTGGGTGGCCGAAGACGCCTCGCTGGCTCGGGTGGTGGCGGTCCCGTTACATCTCGTGAACACCCTGTTTCTCCTGGCTGCGTTGTCGATGACTGCCTTCTGGTTGTCGGGAGGACGCCGGCTGTCGACCAAATCGCATCCAGAAGTGTGGCGGTGGGTATTGCTCGGGGGTGTGGCGATCGTCCTGCTCGCTGCAACGGGGGCGGTGACTGCCCTCGCCGACACGTTGTTTCCCAAGACGGGGACGGGTGGCGGGGAATCGGGTGATGCACATTTCCTCACCGACCTCCGCATCGTCCATCCCGTGCTGGCCGTGGTCGCAGCCTCGATCGGGTGGTGGGCATCGGGCCGGTTGGAGACACCGAGGTCGTGGGCGGGCAAAGCGCTCCCGCTGTTGGTCGGGCTCATGCTCATGTCCGGAGCGCTCAATGTCGCGCTCGGGGTTCCTGTCTGGATGCAACTCGTCCATCTGGTCCTTGCGGACGCCCTTTGGATCGCTTACGTCCTCGCCTCCGCCGAGGCATTGCAGGTCCCTGTTGAAGTCGATCAGACGGTCTGATGTTCGAAGAGCTGGCCAACGGAGTATTCCGGAGGCGCTATGAATCGCTCGACCTGAACGTCGGTGTGGTGCTCGGAGAGCAAGGGATCCTGGTTATCGACACCCGCGCCTCCCATGTCGAGGCCGACGAGCTGAGGGAGGAGTTGCGCACTCTCACCACGCTCCCGGTCCGATGGGTGGTCGACACCCACTGGCACTGGGACCACACGTTTGGCAATGCCCGGTTCCCCGGAGCGGAGATTTGGGGGCATGAGCTCTGCCGGAAGACCATGGTCGAGCTCGGCGACTCGATGAAGGAGGATGCCGCGGTCTGGCTCCCCGATCGGCTGGAGGAGATCGCCGAAGTCGTGATCACCCCTCCGACCAGTGTCTTCGAGACCGCTGCCGGCATCGACCTCGGCCGAGTCGTGGTCGAGATGACCTATCACGGACTGGGTCACACCGACTCCGACATCGTGGTGACCGTGGGCGAGGTGAGCTTCATGGGAGACCTGCTCGAAGAAGGGGCCCCGCCTGTGTTCGAGGACGGCTTTCCGATGAGCTGGCCGGGCACCCTCGAGTCGGCCGTCGAGATCGGATCGTCGATCATCGTCCCCGGGCATGGTGACACTCTCGACCGGGCGGGCGCCGCCGCACAACTCGAGGAAATACGGGCGGTGGCAGACCTGGCTCACCGTTGCGTCGAAGAGGGCATTCCCGTAACCGAGGCCGCCATCCTCGGTCCGTATCCACCTGACGTGATGGCTTCTGCCCTGGAGCGTGCCTTAGCCGTGGAGCATTAGCTGGCCGGCGAGATCGTCTAGGTCGGACGTAGGCAGGGCGCAGACGTGGTTCTGGCACACATAGGCCAAGGTCGCACCAGGCTTCGATCGCCCCTCGAGGAGCGGAATCGGCTCCTCACCCGTGGACGACGGCGCTAGAACGACGTTGGGCCGGTATGAGGACCAGTAGACACCGGCCAGGTCGGCCCAATCTGATCCAACGACCGCGAGCTCGCGACTCTCCAGGAAGGAGTGGAGGACACCGAGATGGTGCCCCACCATGGAGGGGTAACGCTCCATGAGCATTCCGGCGCTGCGCAAGGTGGAGGCTGCGGCGTCGCGTAGTGCGGGATCGCCTGTGTAGGCCGAGAGGATGAGCAGTGCCTCGGCGGCCATGCCATTGCCGGAGGGCAGCGGGTTGTCCGCCATGCTCTTGGGCCGCTTGATCAAGCTCTCCCCATCGTCCGGCGTGTCGAAGAACCCACCTTCGGGATCGGCGAAGCGCTCCCGGATGGCACCAGTCAGCTCGACGCCAGCCTCGTACCACTCGTATTCGCCGGTGGCGGAATAGAGCGCAAACAGACCCAGTGCCACCGCGGCATTGTCTTCGAGAAAGCCCGGTCCACCGGCTTGGCCTTCCCGCCAGGAGCGCCGTAGGACGCCGTCCACCACCATGTGGTCGATTACGAAGCGCGCAGTCATTCGGGCGGCCTCCAGGTAGCCGGCGTCCGTCAACGTCGCACCAGCCTCTGCCAGGGCCTTGATCGCCAATCCGTTCCACGAGGCCACGACCTTGTCATCGAGACCGGGACGGATCCGGGTGGACCGGTGCTCCATCAGACGGGCCCTGATCGACTCGACCCGCTCGGTCCACGGTTCGGCCGTGGGTCGGTAGAGGATGTTCGAGCCTTCGAAGTTGCCATGTGGGGAGGCCCCGAAGAACCGGGCTGCCTCGGCCGCATCTTCGGGCCCCAGGGCTCGTTCCAGCTCCTGGGTAGTCCAAACGTAGAACTTGCCCTCCACCCCTTCGGAGTCGGCGTCCTCGGCTGAGAAGAACCCGCCTTCGGGATGGCGAAGGTCATCGAGCATGTATCCCAATGTGGACCTGGCGACGTCGACGAAGCGCGGCTCATCGAGCTCGATCCCAGCCCACAGATAGATGCGTGCCAATTGGGCGTTGTCGTAGAGCATCTTCTCGAAATGGGGCACCAGCCACTGGGCGTCCACGGAGTACCGGGCGAAGCCACCACCGATGTGATCGTGTATCCCGCCATCTGCCATCTCGGAGAGCGTCACCTTCAGCATGTGGTCGGCCCGCTCGGCCCAGGGCTCCCTGCGCACGCGCAGCAAGAAGTCGAGCTCCGGCTCCTGGGGGAACTTGGGGGCTCCACCAAACCCCCCATTGAGCGGGTCGAAGGACGTGGCCAAGGACTCGTATGCCCGGGTCAGCTCATCCCTGCCCGGCTCGTTGTCCGAGCTTGGGATGCGTCGGCTGATCGCTTCGGTGAGCCGGGCCGACTGCCCCAGCACCTCGTCGCGCCTGTTGTCCCACGCGTCCGACACCGCCCGCATGACGGTCCGAAACGAAGGCATTCCGTGCCGGTCGGTGTTTGGGAAATAAGTGCCGGCGTAAAAGGGTCGTCCGTCGGGAGTAAGCCACACCGTCATCGGCCAGCCCCCCTGACCGGTCATCGTCTGCACGGCCTCCATGTAGACGCTGTCGACATCCGGGCGTTCTTCCCTGTCGACCTTGACGTTGACGTAGAGACGATTCATCTCCATCGCGGTCTCGTCGTCCTCGAACGATTCATGTGC
>JARDZU010000158.1 GCA_029240695.1 Acidimicrobiia bacterium
AAGATCGCTGCAGAGCTCTCTGGGCAACCCGATCACGGGCTGGTGGGGGCACGCCGAGCCGTTCGACTTCGATCTCGACTTCCGACCCACAGACGGCATCAGGAAGTTTCACAGCGGCACGATGCCGGTGATCTCCCTCGCGACCATCGACGCCGGGCTATCCGATGTGTCGGAGGCCGGAATGGATCGGCTGAGAGCGAAGTCGATCTCTTTGACCGAGTTCTTAATCAATCAGTGGGAGGAGCACCTGGAAAAGCTCGGTTTTGCGCTTCGGTCGCCGCGCGAGTCTGCGCGGCGAGGGTCGCACGTTTCCTTGTCCCACCCCGATTCCTGGCCAATCGACCGGGCACTCATCGAGGTGGCAAAGGTCATCCCCGACTTCCGGGCGCCGGACAACATGAGGTTCGGTCTCGCCCCTCTGTACACCACTCATCTGGATGTCCACACAGCGGTTCAGCGGCTGAGACTGATCGTCGAAGGCGGTGTGCATACGGGCTACGACCGGACCAGGCAAACTGTCACGTAGGCCTGAAATGGGCTGGTGGGCGATACTGGACTTGAACCAGTGACCTCGCGCGTGTGAGGCGCGCGCTCTAGCCAACTGAGCTAATCGCCCTGGGTGGCAAGAATACAGGCTCCCCGAGCACTGGCCACAACCCGAACCGACCGAAACCAGTCGCCGCTTCGTAGAGTGTGACGGCCAATCAGCGCTCTCGAGGAGGAACGATGACCACCGAGCCACCGACGCCATCCGAGCCCGAAAGTCCGCAGCCCATCGCCCCAACTCCCGCCGATACCGCAACATCATTGGGTGGTATGTCGGGCGAGATGATCGTCATGGTCTCCGGGATCCTGATACTCGGCGTCTACGTCATATTCGGTCTGATTGCCAATGAGTGGTATCCGTCATTTCCGTCTGTGATCGCAGCCACCTTCGCAGTGATACTTCCGAGAGTGATATCGGTGGGCTCCGGGATCAGCGGGGCGACAATGCAGAAGATCACTGGATATGTGATCGCTGTGGCCGGTCTTTGGGATTTCGTATCCACGCTGCGATTCGGTTGGGGCGGCTTCGTGGATGTTGTCGGCTGGACTCTCCTCGCAGTCGCCGCAGTTCTGGCGTTCGTCGGCGCCCGCGCCATTGACGAGTGACCTCCCTTCGGGCGGATGGATCAAGCCATGAACAAGGCCGAGTTCGACGCGGCTGTGGACCGTGCCCTCGATGGCCTTCCGACGTGGGTGATGGAGCGGGTGGATAATCTGCATGTCGTGGTCGAGGATTGGCCCACCGAGGAGCAGGGGGACATCCTGGGCATCTATGAAGGCGTTTCGCTGCTGGAGCGCTCATCCGACTACTGGGGCGCCCTGCCGGACCGAATCATCGTCTTCCGTCAGCCTCATCTCGAGCTGGGACTCAGCGATGAAGACCTCGAAGAAGAGATACGGAGGACCGTGCTCCACGAATTGGCCCACCACGTCGGCATCGACGACAGCAGGCTCGAGGAGCTCGGCTGGGATTGACTACGAGCGGCGTCTGGTGGCGGGGATCCCGGCTCTCTTGAGCACCTCGGCCGGCACGCCGAATTGTCGCCACGTGCCATAACTGATTCCTTTTCTCTCAGAGTACGACTTGGCGTGCGCCGAGAAGCCGGCAGCCAGGTCTTCTGGATCAACAGTGTTTTCTACGCTGCCCAGTGCTTTCTCGGTGTCTGCTCTCGACTGCATGAGATCGAGCCGTTTCAGCGGATTTGGCTCCGACTTCAGCTTTGAATCGATGGTGGAGAGCTTCTTTTGCAAGCTCACCTTTGTCACCGGGCGACCTCGCTTTTTGTTGCCTAAAGCGTCGAGATAAGCCTTGACGGAACGCGCCTCGAGTCGGCCCTGCGCCAACGCCTCCTTGTGCTCCTCGGACATGGCCATTGCCTGCTCCTCGCTGTCGTGTGGGACGGGATATTACCCAAGATGTGGGATCGCATTGCCGTGTGGAATTGGCATGAGAAAAACCCCACAGATGTGGGGGTTTTCCGTTGTGGCCCTACTGGACTCGAACCAGTGACCTCTTGCCCGCGACGGCACAGCATTCACCGTCTCGCTCAATGACGAGGAGTCGGAGCCTCCGCCCTCGGCTTGATCTGGGCGTCATGACGTGTCCTCGATGCGGAGTCCCGATGTGCGGACGGCGGGTTCATCAAAGAGCGGAGAGAAGTGAGGCGATCTGGTCCCGGTCGAGTGGCTCGACGAAATCGCAACGTCGTGCCGTTCACCTCGACGATTCCGTTGTCGGTTAGAAACGGGATCGGCTAGCGGCGATCCCACCTACTGCCGGATGGCGGGCCGCAATCGCCTGGCGGATCCGGGCAACATGTGTCGATCCACCACCTTCAGCGATGATTCGCAAGGCGATGGGCTGATACTGGCGGCGAGCCACTGGTAACGATCGCCGCCGAACTTGGTGAGCCGATCGACGTTGTGATGGGCCCGACGTTGTGATGGGCCGGTTCGGCGCATGGATCAAGCTCAACTATTGGGGGGCTCGCTGCGTCCCGGCGAAGGTGGCCCTGGAACACCTCGTCCGCCAGTGGGAGTGGTGTCAGCGACACGCCTCCGAAGTCCGCCAGATCACCGAGGAGCTGGCTTCCAGCAAGGCCCGGTGGCCCGCCGGAGTGCCGGCACAGGAAGGCTTGATCGCTGCCGAGGTGATGATGGCCCAGCCCGGCGATCAGAGTCCGCACGACGAATTCGGGCGGCCAAAGCCGAATTTCATCGTGGAGCAGCTCGACGCGGGTGCGCGGGGCGCAGGCCGAGCAATAGCGTCTCAACGCGGAGCGGAAAGGAGCATCTCGCCAAGAAGATGCGGGACGACCTCGCAGGCAAATCGTGAGGAGGACGAAACCGGTTGCGGTGTACCTGGTCGAAGTGCCGGCGGGAGCCCGCGGGCTGACCGTTGGAAAGCGACTCAAGGTCGAACTGGATCAGATCATCGAAAGGCGGCCGGTCCACATTCTGTGGGCCAAGCTGAAGTGCTGCAAGACGGCCGTTTGGCGCTGTGGCTTGCCGAGACTACCGAGCCCGGACGGACCGCAAGAGCGCTGCTCGCCGATGACATCCTCGACATGGTGCTGGTGGGGTCAGAGCCGACGATCCGGCTTCAGGTTCCTCGATGCGAAAGTGCAGGCGAGTACGGACCCCCACTCGCTGGTCCAGCTTGCAACAACGTGCCAAGGGCTGGCGCTCCTCCGGGGACGCTCGACCGATCCAGGCTCAGTCAATCGTCATGGGGCACCGGGATGGGTCTCGCATGCGATCCCGTCGTTGTCACCATCGAGGCCCGCCACATCTCCATAAAAGGGGAAGTAGAAGTCGTAGTAAGCCTGCGCCGGTGCCCAGTGGCGAAGTCTCCACAATCGACAGCATCACCGGGGTTCGCCGGAGTCGGTGTGGTCGTTGTCGTGCTTGTGGTTGATGCCGGTGGCGGCGGGATGATCGGAGTCAGACCCAAGGCTCTCGTCAAGAATCCTGCCATCTGAGCGCGGGTCACATTGTCATTCGGGCAGAAGTTGGTGTTCGCCGGCGGGTTGCAGCCCAGAGTGATCCGAGCATCGGCCACCTTGTTGATCCCAGGCTCGAAAATCGAAGTGTTGTCATCAACGAAATGGTCGGTGGTCGAGTCGGGCAGGTTTTCCGCCCTGGACAGAAGCGCCGCCATCTCCCCACGGGTGATGGTGTCGTCACCGCAGTAGAGGTTCGGGGCACAGCCTTGGGTCAAGCCTCCTGAGCCAGACGATTGGCTGCGTCCTCGTAGACCTTGCCCGCATCATCGGTGAAGAAATCGACTGTCGTCGCCGGTCTTCAGGACAAATCAGGTGATGGATACCTGGGTCGCTGGTGAGGGAGTCTCGTTGGCGTGGCGGACCCCGTCGAGCCGACGTATCACCTCGAAGTAGAAGGTGAAGGCGATCGCTGCCATCGGTGGCTCGGGGCTGCGTACGAACCATTGGCCGAACGCGTTCGGGGACCACTCGAAGGCCCTTCCCTGGCCGATCCAGAGGAGGAACGCCATCAGCACGATCCAGACGCCGAGCACCAGGCCACGGCGCGGCACACCGGGGGCACCGCGCACCGCGAGCAGAGCGTCGCCGCGGGTGAGCGGGAGGATGATGTCGAAGTAGAGCGGCACGAACAGGCACACCGCGAACGCCTCAGCGTGGAAGTCCAG
This sequence comes from Acidimicrobiia bacterium, assembly GCA_029240695.1. Classification (GTDB taxonomy): domain Bacteria; phylum Actinomycetota; class Acidimicrobiia; order Spongiisociales; family ZC4RG35; genus JARDZU01. The sequence continues at coordinate 4,217 of JARDZU010000158.1, forward strand.
GGTGCTGGCGATGCCCGCGCCGAGCAGGTCCTTCACCGGGTCCTGGTAGATCGCAATGTTCGCGAGGAGCACAGCCACCCAGAACCCGAGCCTCGCCCAGCCCGACACCAGCCGCGGACCGGAACTACGCCAGAACCCGCGCGACCAGTCGAAGTAGACCGACAAAACCAAGAGACCGGTGAACACGTCGCGCAACGTGAGGACCCGTTGCGGGAGACGGTCGCCGAAGATCGCCTCGAACATCGGTCCTTCCATGCAGGCCAGGATGAGGATCAGGCCGCCGTACCAGACCACGCGACGCACGATCCGGTCTCCGACGTCCTCCGTGGAGCGGGCCACGATGGTGCCGTCTTTGCGACGGCGGGTAGCCACGAAGTCCCAGAACAGAGGAACGACGAACGCAACGACGTACGCCTCGTTCGCCTTCCAGAGCCAGATCGAGTTCTCCTCGCCCACCAGGTCCACCATGAGCCAGTCCTGGTGAACGACGACAAGGATGAACGCGAGCACGGCGTAATAGCCGATCGTCCACCGCGACTGCAACGGACGTCGTGGCACTACGGTCTCGATGGAATTGCTGTCCTGCATGATGATTCGCTGGCTCGAAACATGGTGTTCGCGGGCGGGTTGCATCCTCGGGTGATCCCCTCGGCGGCGATGGCCTCAATCGCACCCTCAAAAATGTGGCCGTCGTCGTCGGTGAACGTGCCACCGGGTGCCAGCTGCGCGAAGGCGACCGAGGCTGTGAGTAGAACACTGAGGCCTGCTGCTGCGCTAATCAACCGCCACTTTCTCATTGGGAACCCCCCCACCGGGTCGAATGGGCACAGCGAACCTAGTCGTGGGCACGATCCCGGTGAGCAGGTCGCCGGCATGACAGGCGTGGATGTCACGGCTGGCCCGGACCGTCTCGACGATGAACGACTGTCTCGAATGTGACCATCCGGTGATCTATCACAACGAACACGGCTGTTTCGCCGCTCACGATTGCGACTGCAAAGGTTCGCGAAAAATCGATGGACCCCAAACCACGCCATGAGCGATTGCATGGGTGAGGACTCCTGGGCGTACCGGTCCTCGAGGAAGGTCCCGGTCTCACCAACTGGCCGAGGGCGCTTCCGGGACGACGAGACCCCCTGGTTTGATGTGGCGCCAGGGGGTCTGTCTCCGCTCCGCTCCGAACGAATGTACGCGGCCACGCCAGGCCTCTGGCGTCTCAGGCCCCCACGGGATCCAGACAAGAACGCTACGACCAACTAGCTATGGAGAAGCGTGCCATGGCGCCGGCCAGATCGGGGCGCTTATCGGGTCCCGGCGACGCGTCGCGATCCTTGATGGCAAGGTGTCGGCGATCGTCGTCCCGACGGCGAGGACCCGACGGCATTAGTTGAAGCCGCGGCCATAGGGCCTTCGCTTGGGGCCGGTTTGAGTGCCACCCTTGGCGGGGATATGCGGGTCATTGCCGATGCTGGAGGAGGCGTGGAGAAGAGCCTTGACCGTCCGATGGAAGCTTGGTCCGACCGCGAACTACTGGCGCAATACCGTGCCTTGAATGCCGATCCGTCTCGCTTGGCTGACCAGGGCAGGCTTGATAAATCTGCGATCACGGAGGAGATACTTCGTCGAGGTTTGTCGTTGCCCGACGGCCCAGCCGCTGCTCCTGTGACTGATTCTGTGGACTGGGGTGGTGAAGAAGGTGGAGAAGATCCCGGGTCTGGGGCGCTCCCGAATCCAGTGTGAATTGAAATGCCCCGCAGGGCGTCCTGTCGGTGCAGGGCTCCTATAACGCGAGCGCTTTGTTGTGTCATCTCCCGGCGGTCCCATCCTCGCGGCGAGGGAGGGTTTCGCTAGAGCTCAATAAGGGAAAGGAAGGCGATGCCCTCATCGCTCTTGCTCTCGCGTGTGCGGCATTGAAGACGGGCTTGGTACTGGGGGGCGGGGGTTTGGCCGGGGTCTCGTTCCATGCCGCCGCCCTCGCAGCATTGGAGATTGATCTCGGTTGGGATGCCCGTAAGGCGGATGTGATAGTCGGAACCTCCGCCGGAGCCCTCACGGGGGCGCTCCTTCGTCTCGGCGTGTGTGGCTCGGATCTTGCCGCGTTCGTCTCGGGGGCACCGCTTCCAGCCAATCACTTCTTCGTGCGCCGAGGAGTTCGGCTGCCCGATCTACCCCCGGTCAGGTGGCAACATTTCGTGCCCTGGCCCCACTCCCGCCAAATCCGTCGGCTGGGCAGCGCACTGAGGAACCCGGCCAGCACGCTGTTCCGGATGCTCCCTGATGGCCCGGTCGACCTGAAGCCTCACTTCGATTTCATTGGTGAGGAATGGCCTTCCAGCGACCTCCGAATCTGCGCGGTCAGCGAGGATGACCACGAGCTGGTGGTCTGGGGTGGCGGCGGCGGGGTCCATCTGACTGACGCCATCGTGGCCTCGTCGAGCATCCCCGGATA
>JARDZU010000159.1 GCA_029240695.1 Acidimicrobiia bacterium
TCGATCCTGTCCATCTCGACCATGGAGTCGATGACGACACGGCCCACCCCCACGTCGAGTGCCCTGCTCAGCTCGTTGGACGACTTGTTGTTCCCGTGGAAGACGAGCCGATCTGCGGGGACGCCGGCCGCCAGCGAGATGTGGATCTCGCCACCGGTCGCCACATCGAGCAGCAGGCCCTCCTCGTGGGCGAGCCGGGCCATGGCCCCACACAGAAAGGCTTTGGTCGCATAGGCGACCCCGTCGGGGAATGCCGCCACGGCCTCACGGCAGCGGGAGCGGAGATGTGCCTCGTCATATACGAACAGCGGCGTCCCGAATTCGGCGGCCAGCTCCGACACGTCACAGCCTCCAACGCTGAGGACTCCGGTCGACGAGACGGTGGCAGTCTCAGGGAGCAGCTGCAGCGGCAGAACACTCACGACCTACTACCTATGACCTACCACCTAGAACGCCCAAGATGAGCCACGCCCGGCGCCCGTGGCGAAATCATCGGCAGGGGTGATCCCACGGGCCAGGTCGTGTTTGAAGCGGCTCACGATGCCATCGAGGTTGGCCATATCGATGAGGAAGGAATCGTGGCCCTGTGGCGCATGCAACATCTGATAGCGGGCATTGGGCAGGGCGGTGGCGAGCTCTTCCACCTCGGTAGCCGGGTAGAGGATGTCACTGGAGATGCCGATGGTGAGGAACGGTGTCTTCAATCCGGCCAGGACCTGGTCCATCTCGCCGCGGCCCCGCGCCAGGTCATGGCTGTCCATGGCGTCGACCAGGCGAAGATACGTGTTGGCGTCGAAGCGACCCACCAGCTTCTGGCCCTGGTAGCGGAGATAGGACTGGATCTCGAACTCGTCTTCCAGGGTCTTTCTCCCGAAGCGGGACTCGAAGTTGGCCTTCCCCCGGTACGAGATCATCGCGATCATCCGGGCCACTGCGAGGCCGTTGTCCGGCCCCATACCCGGGTCGTAGTCGCCATCCAGGAACTTCGGGTCGGCCCAGATGGCGGCCCTCTGCGCCTCGGAGAAGGCGACACTCCAGGCAGAGTGATGGGATCCGACTCCGATGGCAACCCCACCACCCACTCGGTCGGGGTACATCGCCGCCCATTCCAGGGCCTGCATGCCGCCCATCGACCCTCCGATCACGAGTCCGAGCGACTCGACCGCGAGGTGGTCGAGCAAGCCGGCCTGAAGATGGACCATGTCCCGGATCGTGACCCGGGGGAATTCATGTCCGTACCAGCGGTCCGTGCCCGGTCGTAGTGAGGTGGGCCCGGTGGTTCCGTAACAGCCGCCAAGGACATTGCTGGCGATTATGAAGTCCTGCTCGGGATCGAACGAACGGCTTGGGCCGAACAGGCCGTCCCACCATTCGTCGGCGTCGGCGCTTCCGGTGAGGGCGTGACAGATCAGGATCGCCTCGGGACGGGGCTCACCCCAGGTGCGGTAGCCGACCTGGACATCCTCGAGTCTGGCACCGTTCTCGAGGTGGAAGACACCGGGATGGTGATAGAAGCTCGTTTCGCCCGAGAGTGGATATTGCAACGACCCTGCCCGTGATTGGGACCCACAGTTTCACATACGGGCCTGGATGTCTCAATTACGGGTTCGATCGAGAGAGGATGGGGTCCCACCCGTACCTCATCCCCGCTCGTGCCAGTCAGGAATCAGGCTTCCGCAGGCTGTGTTCCCCGTCTGGCGGAGGCGGCCACAACGCCGATGCCGAGAGCGCCCACTGCCAGATGCAGGACGTTGTCGGCTTGGTTGATGGCCAGGATGTTCACGCTGGTGTCGATCAGGATCAGGCCGAGCACACCCACCAGCAGATAGGCCGAGGAGAGGACCAAGACCACGGCGCGGGCGCCTGCCCTCGGTCACCCTGGCACCGATCAGATAGGTGATACCGAGGATCAGATGGACCAGGTTGTGCGCGGGGTTGATCCCGAAGAGGATCAGAGTCTCGCCGTCCATCCCGAAGAACCCGCCGAAACCGCCGAGGAAGAACCCCACCACGCCGACGGCGACAAATGTCCAGCCCGGGATCCTGGCGTAAGTCTTGACATAGCTCATGGAGCCTCCTTTCGACCACCGTTCGTCGCGGCCGGCTCTCCGGAATGGTCCAAATCAGAACAAATCGTCCGTTACCTTTCGTGGCATGAGTGGGCCGCTTTGAACTTTGGCGTGGTGTTGCAGACCGATCCGCCCGCCACCAGGGTGATCGAATTGGCGAAACGCGCCGAGAGCCTCGGCTTCAGCCATGCCTGGACATTCGACTCCCACGTCCTGTGGCAGGAGCCATTCGTCATCTATTCGCGAATCCTGGCGGAGACCCGGCAATTGATCGTCGGTCCCATGGTCACCAACCCGGGCACCCGTGATTGGACCGTGCTCGCCTCGTTGTTTGCCACCCTGAACGACATGTATGGGCCACGCACGATCTGTGGAATGGGCCGCGGTGACTCGGCCCTGCGCTACATAGGGCGCCAGCCCAAGACCCTCCAGACGATGGTCGAGTCGATGGAGGTGGTCAAAGCGCTCGTGGCCGGTGAGGAGGTCGACTACAACGGGAAGCAGCTGCGAATCCCATGGATTACCGATGGGTGGGATCTCCCGATCTGGGTCGCCGGATACGGGCCCAAGGCACTGGCCACGGCCGGGGAGCACGCCGACGGCTACATCCTCCAGCTCGCCGACCCCCAGATCCTCGAATGGACGGTGGGCGCCGTTCGATCAGCCGCCGAGTCCGCCGGACGCGACCCCAACGAGATCGAGATCTGCGTGGTGGCGCCGGCGTATGTCGGCGATGACGTCGCGCATCAGAGAGACCAACTGCGGTGGTTCGGTGGCATGGTGGGCAATCACGTCGTCGACATGGTGAACCGCTACGGCGACGATCGTGCCAAGGTGCCGCAAGTTCTCTCTGACTACATAAAGGCCCGGGAGTCCTATGACTACGACCATCACGGTAAGTCGGGCAACCCCTCCACCGAATTCGTCCCCGATGACATCGTCGACCGATTCTGTCTGACCGGACCCGTGGACGCACACATCGAGAAGCTGGATCTCTTGAAGTCGCTCGGTGTCGGCCACTTCGGGATCTACCTCATGCACGACGACATGGAGGGCACGCTGGAGGCATATGGCGACAAGGTCATACCCGCTATCGGGTAGGGCACGGGGGCGTCGGCGAACTAACGTCTCGGCTGGTGTCTCCCTCCACTCGTCAATCACTTCCGACGGGGACGGTCACCTTCCTCTTCACCGATATCGAGGGCTCGACGAGGTTGGTTCAGTCCCTGGGTGATGGCTGGGTCCCGGTCCTCGAGTCACACAACCATCTGATCGAGAAGGCCATCACCGGGAACAACGGTGTCGTCGTCAAGACCGAAGGCGATTCCTTTTTTGCCGTCTTCGCCGCCGCGGTCGATGCGCTCCAAGCATCGGTGCAGGCTCAGCACGCCCTGATGGATCATCCTTGGCCGGCCGACGGGGTCGTCAGGTCTCGAATGGGGCTGCACACCGGGATCGGCGCCCTCGGCGCCTCCGACTACGTCGGTATCGACGTGCATCGGGCTGCCCGGATCGCCGATTCGGCTCACGGGGGTCAGGTGGTGCTGTCGGAGCCAACGGCCGTCCTGGTGGAGCGGAGCCTGCCCGAAGGAGTTTCGCTACGCGACCTCGGCAAGCACCGGCTCAAGGACCTCGCAGAGCCGGAGGCAATCCTCCAGGTCGTGTCGCCGGGGTTGCAGTCGGAGTTTCCGCTGCTCCGCACTCTGGATGCCATCCCGAACAACCTCCCCAAGCTGCTCACCAGCTTCGTGGGACGAGACCGGGAGTTGGCCGAGGCGGTGCGGTTGCTGGGTGCGACCCGGCTCCTGACCTTCACCGGTCCTGGAGGAACCGGCAAGACCCGGCTTTCGCTGCAACTGGCGGCGGAGGTGGCAGATGGGTATCCCGACGGGGTGTTCTTCGTCGATCTTGCCCCGATCAACGATGTGGAGGTCATCCCATCGCGGATTCTGGAGACGTTGGGCATTCAGGTCTCGACCCGGGAGGAGCCACCGGCGATTCGACTAAATAGCCAATTGTCCGACAAGGGCATCCTGCTAATCCTCGACAACTTCGAGCAGCTACTCGACGGGGCGCCGCTGGTCGCCGAGCTGCTGCGGGCCTCGCCACGGACCAAGGTGTTGGTCACGTCCCGGGCACCGCTTCGGATCAGCGGCGAGCAGGAGCTCCCGGTGCCGCCCCTCGGCATCTCGGGCGTCGATCCTGGTGCGGATCTCGAGACGCTCATGCATTCGGATGCGATCCGTCTCTTCACCGATCGAGCGATGGCGGTGCGCCCTGATTTCAGGCTGACGGTCGAGATCGCGCCGGCGGTTGCCGAGTTGGTAGGCCGTCTCGATGGCCTTCCCCTTGCCATCGAGCTGGTGGCATCGAGGCTTCGCCTGCTGCCTGTCGACCAGATCCTGTCCCGCCTGAGCGCCCGAATGCTGAGCTCGGGGTCGGTCGACCTTCCTGCCCGGCAACGAACCATCGAGAGTGCGATCGCCTGGAGCTATGAGTTGCTCGCCGAGCCGGAGCGGAAACTCTTCGCTCGGTTCGCCATTTTCAGTGCCGGTGCGCGGCTGGAAGAGGTCGAGGCGGTGTGTGGGCCGGCCGAGGAGCTGGGAGAGGAAGTGATCGACTCGTTGTCCACGCTCGTCGAGCAGAGCCTCGTCCGGAGGGTCGACGCCGAGGGCCGGCTTCGCTTCCGGATGCTCCATGTGATCCAGGAGTTCGCTCTGGAGCGACTGACCGCGTCGAGTGAGGCTGCGGCGATTGCCCGGCGGCATCTGGACACTTATGCCGCATATGTCGAGAGTGTCGCCCCGGAGTTGCTGGGCAGGGATCGCCGGATGTGGCTCGATCTCCTCGAGCAGGATCAGGACAATCTTCGAGCAGCGCTCGATTGGGCCCTCGAGTCAGGTGAGGCGGATCTCGCCTTTCGCCTCTCCTCCGCCGCCTGGAGACTGTGGCAGGCGAGGGGTCATCTTCACGAGGCCCGTCGGCGGCTGGATGAGGTGCTGGCACTCGAGGGGGGTGAGCCGAGGTACAGGGCCAAGGCCCTCGAGGCGCTGGGGGGCATCCTGTGGTGGCAGTCCGACCTCGAGAAGGCTTTGGAGGTCTACCGGGAGACGGTTCGAATGCATCGAAGCCTCGGTGACCCCAAGGAGCTCGCCAACGCCCTGTACAACGTCTCACTCGCAACGGTGTTCGTCCAGGACTCGAATGCATCCAGGGATGCCCTCGATGAGGCTGAGGTCCTCTACCGGGAGTTGGGTGATGTCGGCGGGCTCGGCGATGTCGAGTGGGGGCGAGGCAACTTCACCGCGTACGTCGATGAGGATGCTCCCGCGGCCATAGCGCATATGAAGAAAAGCATTGAGTACTACGAGGCGGCAGGGAACGAGTTCGGGATGGGCTGGGGGAACTTCGAGGTCGGACATTTGAGCCGCCAGATCGGTGACTACGACCAAGCCTGGATATACCTGTCGCGTGGGCTCGACCTGTTCTCTGCTCATCAGGACGTCAGCGGCGTTGTCTTGCTCCTCGCCGCGTGTGCCGGGCTCGCACTCGTCCTCGGGGACCGAGACCGTGCTCACCGTCTGGCCGGGGCGTTTCACGGTCTGCGCATCTCTTCGGGGACCGAGATCGTGCTCAACGAGCTGAACCGGATCGAAGCACTCGACTACGAAACCATGGAAGCGCAAACTGGCGAAGCGGCCATCCCATACCGTGAGGGCCGGGCGATGAGTCTCGAGGCTGCGGTTGCATACGCTCTCACGGGCCCCGCCGACGTTTGAGCTCTACTCGAAGTTGAGAATCGCCCAGATGAACAGACCGAGGAACCCGGCGGAGAGGATCAGCAGGAGCCAGCTGACCACGACTATTCCGCTGAGGAACTGCCGGGATCCGCGATGATTCTGAATCAGGACGTAGATTCCGGCCGCGGCGCCGACAATCGCGCAAACCAGCACCACGACGTTGTTCTCCACCAGCCGGTTCAGGAATAGACCGGCCACGGTTCCCACTCCGAAGCCAGAGAGCAGGCCGACCGTAATGTCGTGGATCCACCACCAGATCGGTCGGCGTGCTCGTGGCTTGACGGCGGTGGCCATCCGCGCAATCTAGGGCTGAGCCCGGCGTTATTCGAAGGGGGTCAGCGTCAGAGCGTCGCTTGACGCTTCCGGTATGCCGCGACCGCCTCTCGGGTGGAGCAGTTGTGGCAGCAATGGACACGCGACCGATTACGGGTGGTGTCGACGAACACGTCGCGACAGCTGCTGGCGCTGCAGGTTCCAAAACGGCTGATCCCGTGCTCGACGATCACGCCGGCAAGACCCATCGCTGCGATAGCTCCGACCCGGGAGGCGATTGGAGCGTCCACCGGCTCGTAGTGGAGATGCGGCTCACCGTCGTGCATCGAGACGCGTGGGGTGGCGCTGTTCTTCTCGAGCACCTGGTTGAGATGGGCGACAGCTGTGCCGACGTCCGGGGCGATGAAAATCGCCCGCAAATCGTCACGCAGTCTGTGAAGCTTTTTCAGGTCCTTCTCGGTGACCGGCTGCTCATCGGTTGGGAGGAGTGACTCGTATCTGGTCAGGAA
>JARDZU010000026.1 GCA_029240695.1 Acidimicrobiia bacterium
GTGACCTGCATGATCTGGAGCAGATCGTTGATGCTCCAATCAGAGAGCTGGCCCGAGAGATGCATCGATACCCTTCCGTTCCCTTGCTCCCCCCTATCGGCAGGAATGGGCGGGCGGTTGAGAACTTCAGGCCTGCTTGGCGGCCTTCAAGGCCTTCTTCTTCTCTCGCAGAGCGAGGACGTCGTCGAAACTGGCCACATCGGCGATCGAAGGCCAGTCGGCTGCCTTTTCCTCCCAACCCTCGGGCCGCACTCCGAGGCGTTTCCCGAGGAGGCCGACGAAGATCCTCGATTTCTCGGCCCCGAATCCAGGTAGTGCCCGGAGACGGCTCAGAAGCTCCGAGCCGTCTTCGGCGGTATCCCAAAGATTCTCAGCCCTGCCGTCATAGTCATCGATCACCGCCCGCGCCAGCTCCTGGGTCCGCTTCGCCATCGACGCCGGATAGCGGTGGATCGCCGGTGGCCCGCGAAAAACCACCTCCAGGTCCTCCAGGGGTGTGGCAACGACGATTTCCGGGGTGAGTTCCACACCGAGGCGGTCTTTGAGGAGTTGAGGGCCATAGAAAGCCCGCTCCATGGGGAATTGCTGGTCGAGCAACATGCCGGTGAGGAGGGCGAACCCGTCGGTCGCGAGCAGCCGGTTTGCCTCATCGGACTCGGTGAAGGGGAGGAGGTCAGGTCGGTCCATCGGGCCAACCGTAGCCCTCAGAACATGAGGCGGAACAAGACGTAGAGGACGAGTAGCCCGGCCGGGGCGTATGCCACCATGCTCATCGGGTCTCTGCGGGGCTCGTTCATCTCTATCGTCCTTTTAAACCAAACTTACGGCTTGAAGATTCCGTGTGAAATAGGGGTTCCCCCCTATTCGACCCGGACCAACTGGCGAGAATGTGAACGGATCGAGAATGAGTGGTGACATCTACATCGTCGATGCTTGTCGCACTCCGATGGGCAAGCTCGGAGGGCAGCTCGCACAGGTCAGACCGGACGACCTGGCCGCCCACGCTATCGCCGGAGCCCTTAGACGCCAGCCCGATCTCGACCCGATGGCGATCGAAGACATCTACTGGGGCGCGGCGAACCAGGCGGGTGAGGACAACCGCAACGTGGCCCGCATGGCCGGTCTCCTCGCCGGCCTCCCGATCGAGACCCCGGGAGCCACGGTCAACCGGCTGTGCGGCTCCGGGATGCAGGCGGTCATCTCGGGGGCGCAGGCCCTTGCCGGCGGATGGGGTGATGTCGTCTTGGTAGGGGGATCCGAGTCGATGACTCGCTCGCCCTACGTGATGACGAAGCCAGACCGTCCGTTCGCCACCGGCACACCCGAGATCGTTGACACGGTCCTCGGCTGGCGTCTGGTCAACCAGAGGATGAAAGAGCTCTACCCCCCGATCACACTCGGTATGACCGCCGAGGTTGTCGCTGCCAAGTACGACGTCAGTCGGGAAGACCAGGACGCCCTTGCGCTGCGCAGTCACCAGTTGGCGCTGGCGGCGGTCGCCGCCGGTCGCTTCCACGACGAGATCGAGCCCATCGAGGCGCCCGTCGACTCCCGACGCCGGGAGACGAGGTTGATCGAATCCGATGAAGGGCCGAGGGCGGACACCTCGATGGAGGCACTGTCCAAGCTTGCCCCCGTCTTCAAGGAGGATGGGACCGTCACGGCGGGCAACTCATCGCCGATGAACGACGGGGCCGCTGCCCTGATACTCGCCACCGAGACCGGGTTGGCCACCCATGGCCTGACCCCGATGGCCCGGATCGTGTCTTCGGCCGCCGCGGGAGTCCACCCCGATATCATGGGGATCGGCCCAGTGCCGGCCTCGGAGAAGGCGATGAAGCGAGCCGGGATCGGTCCTGACGACCTCGAGCTGGTCGAGATCAACGAAGCGTTCGCCTCCCAGGCCGTGGCCAGCATGCGATTGCTGGAGATCGATCAGGAGCGGGTCAACGTCAACGGCGGGGCGATCGCCATCGGGCACCCACTCGGGGCTTCCGGGGCACGGATCCTCACCACCCTCACCCATGAGTTGGTACGTCGGGGCGGCCGCTACGGGCTGGCCACGATGTGCATCGGGGTGGGCCAGGGGATCAGCACGGTCATCGAGCGTGTCTGACGCCGGGCCCCTCGATGGCACCCTCGTCATCGAATTCGGCAATCTGATTGCGGCCCCGTACGCCGCAATGCTTCTCGCCGATTTGGGAGCGCGGGTGGTGAAGGTGGAGCCACCCGAAGGGGACCTGTCGCGCGGGTTCGGGCCTCATCAAGACGGCGAGTCCGCTTTCTTCATGGCCGTCAACCGGGGCAAGGAGTCCCTGGCCCTGGACACCAAGGACTGGCTGTCGAAACGGGTTCTCGACAACTTGATCCGGAAGGCCGACGTGCTGATCCACAACCTCAGGCATGGGGCAATCGAACGACTCGGGTTCGGCGCGAGTCGTTCGCACGACCTGAACCCGACGCTCATCTACGCCTCGATCTCCGCTTTCGGCGCCGAAGGGCCCTATGCGAAGCGAGCCGGGATCGACATCGTGTTCCAGGGTGAGGCCGGCATGATCTCGATCACGGGCGGTCCAAAGGACAGGCCGATGAAAACTGCCACAACCATCGGCGATTACGTGGCGGGCACCAACGCAGCGCTGGCGATTTCCGCGGCACTGGCCGAGACACCCCGATCGGGAAGGCACATCGATGTCTCGCTGCGTGACGGTGTGATCGCGGTCCAGTCGGCGTGGAACGCACTTGCCTTTGCCGAGGGGAAGCAGCCGGAGAGGGTGGGAACGGCGAGCCCCTACGTCGCCCCGAGTCAGGTATTCGAGGCCGTCGACGGGCACTTCACGCTCGCCGTCGTCTCGGATCGACATTTCCGGGTCCTGGCCGACAGCCTCGGTCTGCCCGAACTGGTGGATTCGTACCCGAACAACGAAGTGCGGATGGCCAAACGGGACGCCCTCGCCAGGAAGCTCACGAGCGTGTTCAAGATGGAGACGGCTGATCACTGGGTGACCGTGCTCGGTGAGGCCGGTCTTCCCGTGGGTCACGTCCTCACCCTGAGCGAGGCGTTGACCGACCCGCAGGCACGACACAACGAGATGATCGTCGAATTCGACCATCCGGTAGCAGGCACGGTGAAGACCACCGGTTCGCCGATCCACATCGACGGCGCGCCGGCCCGCGCCGCCTCCCCCCCTGCCACTCTGGGCCAGCACACCCGGCCGATCCTGCGGGAGGTGGGGGTAGACCCCGACTCAATAGAGAAGATGGTCGCTTCCGGGGCCGCGGTCGTCTCGTGAGCGGGTTGGTCCATTGGGCCGAAGACGTCGACGAGGACTGGGCCTCGGTCCTCGCCGAGTTGACCCGGGCGTTCGAGGCGTCTCGGTCGGTCGCGCAGGACGAGGAATCGATCGTCTATGTCGTGCGTCAGGACGACCTGCTGGGGAGAAGGGGAGCCGGGAACGCGATGGTCGCCTGCGGCCTGCTCTCGGCTGCTCGCACGGCCGCGCTCGAGGGAGCTCGCAAGGGATGGACGGCGAATGTGGTCGCCTTCGACGAGGAGGATCCTTCGGTTGCGGAAGGGTGGGCCCGCCGGTTGCTCGACGACGGCAGCGTCAACGGTGAACTGATAAGGGTCGGTTCGGGCCACATCGGGAAGACGCTGGCGTGAACGGGACCATCGTTGTCACCGGGGCAGCACGTGGTATCGGCAGGGCCATCGCCGAGAAGATGGCATCGACCGGTCCGTTGACCGTCATCGGCGTCGACATCGCCCCCGAGCTTGCTCTTTCCGAGTCGATCATCCCGGTACAGGTCGACCTGACCTCGATCGAAGGCCCGGGTTTGATCAGGAAAGCAGTCGAGGCATCGGGGTCGCCCCTGCTCGGGCTGGTCAACAATGCCGGCATCACACGCGACGCCCGGTTGATCAATCTGACTGAGGAGGACTTCGCCGCCGTCCTGGAGATCAATCTCGGGGCGGCCTATCGATTGACGACCGAGTTGGCTCCTCTGATGTCCGACGGCGGGTCCATCGTCAACATCGCCTCCCGGGCATATCTGGGCAACTTCGGCCAGTTCAACTACTCGATGTCCAAAGGCGGGGTGGTCGGCATGACCCGGGCCATGGCTCTATCGCTGGCTCCCCATGTTCGGGTCAACGCAGTGGCCCCGGGCCTGATCTCATCGGAGATGAGCATGGCCATCCCCGAGGACATCCGGGAGAAGATGGTCGACTCCATCCCCCTCGACCGGATGGGCACACCCGACGAGATCGCCAACACTGTCTGGTGGCTCCTCACCCCCCTCTCCAGCTACATCACTGGCGAGGTCATCGTGGTAGGGGGCGGGCGAAGCCTGTCCTGATCCGAATCAGGCCTCCCTTGCCAGCGGGAAACAGGTGTTGTGATCACACAGCATCCACTCACCGGATCGGACCGAATCGGGGAGGTTGATCTCCGCATTCATCAGTCCAACCGACTCGCAGCTGTTGGACGGACCCCCCTCCCAATCGTCGCCTGGGACGACGTCGTTGCCCACGATGAGCCACAGCGGGCCGATCTGACGGAACAACGACAGACACTGGCCGATCAAGCCCTCCACCTCCTCGGTTTGATGCGAGCCATCGCGTTCGACGATCAGCAGTTCTTGTCCTGGCTCTCTGCCCCGCTCCGGGCGCACCAAGACCATGCCCACCAACCCGACAACCAGGATGAGGACCAGGGTGATGACAGTCCCGACACCTGCACGTTTCCGGGCCACGACCACGATCAAGGCGATCCCGGCCAGGAGCACCAGACCCGTGGTCAGGTAGATCGTGTAGTCGACCCACACGAGGTCAGTAGTACAACCGGCTCACGGTTTCGGCGACCATGGCCGGCTTTTCGGTGCCCTCGACCTCGATCGTGACCTGGCGGTTGAGCTGGATCCCACCCTCGACGTCGGTGACCGAGACAAGACCGACTCTGGCCCTGATCCGGGTTCCAACCGGGATCGGAGCGGGGAAACGGACCTTTTCCAGCCCATAATTGATGCCCATCAAGGGGGATCCGACCTCGAGTGGCACCTGTTCGGACAGGGCAACCGTCAGGGACAGAGTGAGGAATCCGTGGGCGATGGTCCCCCCGAAAGGGCTGGCCGCGGCACGTTCACGATCGACGTGGATCCACTGATGGTCATCGGTGGCGTCGGCAAAGGCATCGACCCGGTCCTGGGTGATCTCCATCCACTCACTGACCCCGATCTCGGTCCCGATCAGGTCCTGGAAGTCGGCGGCTTTCATTTCAATGCACCCCCGTCAGACATGTGTGACGCCGTACATTAGGAATGTGCAGGTCCTGCCCACCAGAGTCGATCCCCGATCGGATGAGTACCGGGTCAATCGGGCTGCCATGGAGGAGAAGCTCGCCGAGTTCGAACAACTCATGGAGCAAGCCCGACAGGGTGGTGGCGAGAAGTACATCAAACGTCACCGGGACCGGGGCAAGCTCCTGGCCCGGGAGCGCATCGAATTACTACTGGACCGGGACGCCCCATTCCTCGAGCTCTCCACCCTGGCCGCCTGGGGCACCGACAAGAATCTGGGGGCCAACGTCGTCACCGGGATAGGCGTGGTGGAAGGGGTGGAATGCGCCATCCTCGCCCACGACCCGACCAGCCAGGCCGGCTCGATGAACCGATACTCGGTGGCCAAGACCCTTCGCATCATGGACATCGCAGGGGAGAACCGACTACCGCTGATCAATCTGGTCGAGTCGGGTGGTGCCGACCTCCCCGACCAGGCCGAGGTGTTCATCGTCGGAGGCAAGTGGTTCCGAAACCTCACCCGTCTCTCCAAAGCGGGCATCCCCACCATCGCCATCGTCTTCGGCAGCTCGACGGCAGGTGGCGCCTATTTCCCGGCAATGTGCGACTACTCCGTCATGGTGAAGGAGCAGGCCAAGGTGTTCCTCGGCGGCCCGCCCCTCGTGAAGATGGCCACCGGTGAGGTGTCGACCGACGAGGAGCTGGGCGGGGCCGAGATGCACTCCAAGGTCTCGGGTCTATCCGACTACTTCGCTCAGGACGAGCACGAGGCGATCCGGATGGGCCGTGACATCGTGAGCCATCTCAACTGGCGCAAGCGCGGCTATGGGCCGACCAAGGACCCCGACGAGCCGGTTCACGAAGTCGAGGACATCCTGGGCGTGATCCCGAGCGACCTCCGGGTCCCATTCGATATGCGAGAGATCCTGGCCCGGACCCTCGACGGCTCCCGCTTCGAGGAGTACAAGGCCGTGTATGGCACATCGATCCTGACCGGGTGGGCATCCATCCACGGGTTCCCGGTGGGCGTGATCGCCAACCAGCAGGGCGTGATCTTCTCCGAGGAGGCGCAGAAGGCAACCGAGTTCATCCAGCTCAGCAACCGCTACGACATTCCGCTTCTCTTCATCCACAACACCACCGGATACATGGTGGGCAAGGACTACGAGCAGCGGGGGATCATCAAGGACGGCGCCAAGATGGTGAATGCCGTGGCCAACTCCGAGGTGCCCCACATCGCCCTCATGGCCGGCGTCTCCTATGGCGCTGGGAACTACGGGATGTCGGGGCGGTCCTACGACCCTCGATTCGTCTTCGGCTATCCCAACCACAAGGTTGCGGTCATGGGGCCGACCCAGCTCGCCGGCGTGATGTCGATCATCGCCCGTCAGGCGTCCGAATCCCGCGGGGAGCCCTTCGACGAAGAGGCAGACGAGAAACGGCGCAAAGAGGTCGAAGCTCAGATCGAAGCCGAGGAGCTGGCCTACTTCTCGACCGCGAGGGTTCGGGATGACGGGCTCATCGATCCCCGCGACACCCGCCACGTGCTCGGCATCGCCCTATCTGCCACCCATTCCGCCGAGGTCAAGGGAACTGATCGCTTCGGCGTCTTTCGGATGTGATCAACGCTCCCAGATCATCTCAACGTCGAAATCCACCTCTCCGGTCGGCACTAGCCCGAGCGCAGCCGCCACCTTTCCCAGGGCGGCATGGTCGGGTTGGATGTGAGCGACCAGTCGCCGTGTCCCGCCAGCGGCGAGCCATTCGATCATCGCGGTTGCAGCCTCGGTAGCAAATCCCCGGCCCGCCAATCGACGCCGATCAGCCAGGCGATATCCGCCCGCCAGTTGCGCCCTGTATCTCTATCTCTCTTCGAGCTCAGCCAGGGTCGGCGGCCTGCCACCTGTGAAGACGTAGAGCTGGTCGTCGCCCAGAACCGACACCATCTCGCCGGCGTCCGACAGGTCAAGCGGTGTCAGCCGCAGTCGTCGGGTCTCCAGTCCGGCGTCATGCCCGGTCACCCTTCGATGAAGGAGAGACGCACCTTCCTGCTGTGGTTGTCGACATTGGTGTCGACCAACACCACCGACTGCCAAACGCCCAAAGTCGGTCTGCCTGCGACTACCGGGATGGTGAGGCTGGGCGACACGAACGCCGGCAACACGTGATCCCGACCATGTCCCGGACTGCCGTGCTCGTGACGCCAACGACCTTGCTCCGCCGGAAGTAGATGGTCGATGGCCGCGACGAGGTCCTGGTCGCTCCCGGCACCCACCTCGATCACGGCTACGCCAGCGGTGGCATGAGGAACGAAAACGGAGAGCAGCCCGTCACCCTGACCGGAGGCGAACCCCGCTACATCGGCTGTGATGTCGAAGACGCCGCCATGTCCCCCGGTCTGAACCGTGAGCTCTTCGCTTTTCACCCGGGAAGGCTACGAGCCTCAGCCGGCGAACTCGACCACCACATCGCGGTATCCGAGGCCGAGCAGGAAGTCGGTCAGGACCTGACGAGCATTGGCCTCGGCGTCGGCAAGCACGCCATCGTCCACGGCAGCCTGAACCAGGACGTCTTCGGCCACTTGACGTGCATCGGTCTCGAGCCTGGGGTCACCCTTTGTGAACAGCCCGGTCTCCCGATCGAGGATCTGGGTCGCCTCGTTGTCGACAGACACGTACTGGATCTCGGCAGCCGGGACTGTGATCTCGACCACGCCTTGGTCATCCAATGAGACGTTCTGCACGGAGATGCCGCCCATGTCGATGCCGGCGCCGATCCGCGCCACGGCAAACAACTGAAGGCTGTCACCACGAGCCCATTCCAGCCACCCCTGATCTGTGCCCTTGTCGACGATCGTGTACTGGACCGTCTCCACAGTGGTCAGATTGGACATGTCCCGAATCGAACTGATGATCACCGGTCCGATCTCCTCATACGGCTCTGGCTCGAAGACAGCCGCCAGGTCACCCGGTGTCGGCACTGCATCGACCAGATTCTGGAGGCTGGAAACCACCCAGATCCCGATCACGACGAACAGTGCGACCACACCGCTGACGATGGCAATCGGCACGATGGTCTTCCGGCGTCTCGGGGCAGGTTCGAGCCTTTCGACCGTCTCCTGATCCTGTCTTTCCATCAACTGGGTATCACTCATCTGGCGCGACTCCTCAACTCGTAGTTATGACGACATGGCATATGACGCTCCGGAGTGCGAAATGGTTTCCACCGGTACGCTCATCGAGCCAATGATCCGAAGACTTCTGGTGGCCAACCGCGGTGAAATCGCCCGCCGCGTGTTCCGCACGTGTCGTCAAATGGGCATTGAAACTGTTGCCATCCATTCGGATCCCGACACGACCGAGCCGCACGTGCTCGAAGCAGATCATGCGGTAAACCTTCCCGGTTCGACCCCCACCGAAACCTATCTGAACATCGACGGAGTTCTCGGAGCTGCCAAACAAAGCGGGGCCGACGCCATCCATCCCGGGTACGGCTTTCTGGCTGAGAACGCCGAATTCGCCCGTCGCGTCATTGAGGAGGGCCTGATCTGGATCGGGCCGCCGCCGGAGTCAATCGAGGTCATGGGCTCGAAGCTCCGCTCGAAGACACTGGTCGAGACCGCAGGAGTCCCCACACTCGGCGCCATCGACCTCACCGAGAACGCTGAGGCGGGGGCAGCCGCCGAGGAGCTCGGATACCCCGTGCTGGTGAAGGCGTCAGCCGGGGGTGGGGGTAAGGGGATGAGGATCGTCCGCGAACCCTCGAGCCTGACCGAGGCGATCGAAGGTGCACGAAGGGAGGCGGCCTCGTCCTTTGGCGACGACACCATCTTCCTGGAGCGGTATCTGCAGGCGGCACGTCACATCGAGATCCAGGTGCTTGGAGATGGCCACGGCCGGGTGGTCTCCCTGTTCGAACGGGAGTGCTCGATCCAGAGACGGCATCAGAAGATCATCGAGGAGGCGCCATCACCCGCGATCGACGAGAGCCTGCGCCGTCGCATGGGTGAGACAGCGGTGGCGGCAGCCACGGCCGTGGGGTACGTCGGGGCGGGGACGGTGGAGTTTCTCTTCCAGGACGGCGACTTCCACTTCCTGGAGATGAACACCAGACTCCAGGTGGAGCACCCGGTCACCGAGATGATCACCGGGTTGGACCTCGTGCGTCTCCAGATCGAAATCGCCAATGGTGCCGTGATCGCCATCGAGCCCGTCATCTCCGGGCATGCGATCGAAGCAAGGCTGTACGCCGAGGACCCCAGCCACGACTTTCTCCCGGTCACCGGGATGGTCCACCGATTCGAAGTCCCCGATCTACCCGGATTGCGTGTCGACTCCGGGGTCGAGAACGGTTCCATGGTCTCGGTGTTCTACGACCCAATGCTGGCCAAGATCATCGCCCACGGCGCCACCCGGGACCGCGCAGCCGAGACACTGGCCCATGCGTTGCGCCGGGCGATCCTGCATGGTCCGGTCACCAACCGCGAACTGCTGGTTCGGATCCTCGAACACGATGAGTTCCGGTCGGGCGCCTTGGACACACACTTCCTCGAACGACATGACCCGGCGCACCTCGGCCAGCCACTCGCGGACATGGAGACGGAGCGCCTGTCGGCGGTGGCTGCGGCGCTGGCCGACCAGGAGCTCGACAGGGGCCGGTCCCGGGTGCTGAGGTCGATTCCCTCCGGTTGGCGTAATCGGCCCGGCAACTATCAGGAGCGTGTGTATCGAGGTGAACTCGCAACTCACGTGATCCGTTACTCGATCACACCTACGCCAAACGTGGAAGGCCTCGGAGCTATCGACGTCACCGAATGCACACCCGATCGTGTCGAACTCAGCCACGACGGGCTCGACCACACCTTCTCCGTGGCCAGGTACGGCGAGATTCGCCATGTCGACTCCGAGCGCGCACCGGTTCGCCTCGACGCCTTGCCCAGATTCCCCTCGCCCGAGGCAGTCGAGACGCCCGGGTCGCTGCATGCGCCGATGCCGGGGCGGGTGGTCAGGGTCGAGGCGCGGGTCGGTGACAGCGTCAGAGCCGGTCAGGTGCTCGTGGTGCTCGAGGCGATGAAGATGGAACACACCCTCCGAGCGCCTCATGACGGGATCCTGGACGAGGTCGATTGCTCCCCTGGCGATCAGGTCGAAGCCGGTGCGGTGCTGGTCGTGATCGGACAGCCGTCAACCACCGGTTGACGCGAGCTCATCGTCAACCTAAGGTTGACGCGATGAGCGAACCCCCGCAACTGGAGCAGCTGGTTGACCTCGTCGAGGTCAATGTCCCGGAAGGAACGCGGCTCGACCAACTCGCCGAGGCCGTCGGAGTCGCCGAAGGGCTCAATGTGTTGGCCGACCAACTCATCGGCCACTTTGTAGACCGGGCCCGGGACTCCGGAGCTTCCTGGGCCGAAATTGGTGGTGCCCTTGGGGTGAGCAAGCAGGCGGTGCAGAAGAGATTCGTCGCGAGGCGTGTTCCGAGGGAGAGCCAGGGCATGTTCACGAGATTCGACGACGATGCGCGCTCCGTCGCCATGGAGGCCGTGGAACACGCTCGCGGAGCCGGGCACGACCATATACAACCCGGGCATATCGTTCTGGCACTGATCGAAGATCCACAAGGCCTGCCTGCCACGACAATCGAGTCGCAGGGCGTGTCCCTGGAGCAAGTGAGAGAGTCGATGCGCGCCGTCCTGGGACCGGCGCAGGGGCGGGTAGCGGGTCACCTGCCTTTCACCGCCGACGCAAAGAAGGTGCTCGAGCTCTCCCTTCGAGAGGCGATCCGAACTAGATCGCGAGTCATTCGCCCGGGGCACCTAATGCTCGGCGTGCTCCGTGATCAGAAATCTCCCGAGGCGATGTGTCTCGCCGGACTCGGCGTCGATCGCAAGAAGATCGAAAAGGCCGTCGCCGAATCCGATGGAGAATGACAGTTCAGTCGCAGGCCATCGTGGCCTCCGGACCCGGCAGATATACAACGTCAACCCCGCCTGCTGATGCGGTCAATGTCGGCTCCGGGCCAGGCGTCATGATCAGCTCGAGATCGAGGAGACCATCCACAATCGCCGCATCCCACTCCTCCGGCACCCCGCTCCCCTCGGCCCGATGCCAATGGACGGTATTGATCTCCCCGAGAAAGTCGACGCCGCAGGCGGGGTCGATCGTCAGTGGCGGGCTCGGGAACCCCGGTTCGATCATATGGGGCATCGGGGTGAGCTCACGTAACGCCGCGGCCTCGGCTGGAACCACGTCCCCTTCCTCCGGGACACTCCCCGGAACCCGCAGATCGGTGGCGATCTCGACCCGCGCTCCGGACCTCCCGTACCCATCCTGAGCGGTGAGCTGGAACGGAGGCGCAGGGAGACGATCCCGCTCAACTGCGACCAGGTAGGTGCGAGGAACCCAATCAGCAGTGCAACCCATCTCCTGAGTGATCGTGGGGACCACGACATACACCAGGCTGCCGTCGACAATGACGTCGTCGAGACGGGTCCGGGGGCAGGAGCCACTGTGACCGATCACCAGGGAGAGCACCACCTGCTTCTCGAAGTCGACCACGGGTGGATCTTCCTTCAATCCGAGCTGATCCCACATCGCGCTCATATCCGCAGGGTTGGCAAGGATCCGGGGAAACTCGGTATCGGGCATGGTGTCAGCCTCACCGAGGTACGCCCATCCATCGCCGCCCTCGAGCTGCGGACCTTCTGCAGGCATCGTCGCCGGGTCCTGCCCACTGATGCAGACCGGCGCGTCCCCGACAACCTCCGACACCGCGACGATGCTCTCCGGGGTGAGCCGACCCACCCAGATCTCGATGAATCCCTGAACCTCGTAAATGCTTGCCGTTTCCATCCCATCGGGGAGACGGCTTTGGAGATCCCGGGAGAGCTTCTCCAGTTCGCCCGCGGTGTAGGGCATGTTCACGGCAACCACGCCGACACCGGGAAACTCGCTCTGCAAAACCGCCTGATGTGCTTCGACGTCGGCGTCGTCGAACCCCACACCGATCCAGCCATTGTGGGCCCGATCGATCCAAACATCCCGAAAGCCGTCGAGGGTCTGGGCGAACACTCGCACTTCGTCGATAGGCATCTCATTTCCGACATAGATGGGGGTGTCGGCGTACCAGTCCTCGGGGGCGTACGGCGTGTCGATGTCCTCGCAGGACAGCACCTCCACCGCGGGTCGCGCAGTGGAAGGGGTGGTGCTCGGCTCTGGCTCGACCCCCGCCGGAGGCTGGGCGCAGGCAGCGACGGTCAGAAGCAACACGACAACTGCAGCGACTCGGTTCGGTTGCCTCACGATTGTTCGACGCCGGTTGATCTGCTCGCGGTTCCCTAGAACGCCGCCAGCACCTGCAGAACCTCATCGATGTCGGCCTCCGTTTGGTCGGCATTGACCTGGAACCGGATCTCCTCGTCGCCCTTGGGCACCACCGGGTAGTTGAGACCGGTGGCGAGGATGCCGTTGTCATGGAGATGCCGGACCAAGGCGATGGTCCGCTCGGTGTCCCTGATCATGAGCGGCACCACGGGATGGGGGCCCGGGATCGTCTCCAGACCCAGGTCGACGAGCCCGTTCTCGAATCTGGCGGTCATAGCTGCAAGATGGCTCAACAAGGACCTGCCGTCGTCGGAATCGACGACGGACACAGCCGCAATGGCAGCGGCCGCCTCACCCACGGTGATCGGGTTGGAGTAGATGTACATCGGCGCCTTTTCCCGCAGGAAGTCGGACAGACTCCGGCTTCCGGTCACGTATCCCCCGTTGACCCCAAAAGCCTTGCCCAGCGTGCCGATCAGGACGTCCACCTGGCCCGATCCGGACACCTCCTCGGTGCCCCGACCTGTTTCCCCGAAGGCTCCCACCCCGTGGGAGTCGTCGACCACCACAACAATGTTCTCCTCGAACGCGTCGTCATAGGCCCGCGCGACTTCCATGAGCGCCGAGAGATCGGCGTAGTCGCCGCGCATCGAGAACACCCCGTCTGTTACGACGATCGCTCGCGACGCCCCCGTCGTCCGAGCAAGCAGCGTGTCGAGTGCAGCGAAGTCGAGGTGGGGATAGACCTCTCTCGAAGCCGGGCGGGAGAGACGAAGGGCATTGATGATGCAGTTGTGATTCAGCTCGTCGCTGAGCACCACGGTGTCTGGGGTGATCAGCGAAGTCAGGCTCGAGACCACGGCGGCATAAGCCGAGGAGAAAATCATCGACGATGGACGCCCGTGAAAAGAAGCCAGCCGTTGCTCGAGATCGAGATGGGTCCGATACGTGCCCGAGATGAACCGCACGGCTCCCGGCCCGGCGCCGAACTCCTTAATCGCCGACTCCTCGGCTTTGATCAGCGCCGGGTGCCGCGAGAGGCCGAGGTAGCCGTTGGAGTTCATCCTGATGAATCGCCGCTCATCTCCTTCGAGGAGATAGCGGGGACCGTGCCGGTCGTGCTCGGGCTCGATGCCCACGATCACGGCCTCGGATCCCTTGGCAGTCCCTGATTGGCGCAGGGCCGACACCTCGCCGGCCATGGTGGCGTCGAGTCGATCGTGGGGCATGGGGTGGGTCTAGCACACCCCTAGAGTGCCCGGCCATGACTCGTCTCGGTTTCATCGGCCTCGGCACGATGGGTCACGGGATGGCCTTGAACCTGCTCATGGCCGGGAACAGCTTGACCGTCTGGAACCGGACCGCAGGGAAGGGAGTAGATCTCGTCTGTGACATCGCCGCTGATCCGATCGAGCTAGGCAGGGGAAGCGACATCGTCTTCGTCTGTGTGTCGGATACCCCGGACGTAGAGGAGGTGGTGTTCGGCGACAACGGAGTCATCCATGGCCTGGCCCGTGGCGCGGTCATCGTCGACCACTCCACGATCTCGCCCCGTGCCACTCGAGAACTCGCAGCCCGCGCCTCGGACTCGGGTGTGTCCTGGGTGGACGCACCGGTATCCGGTGGGTCGGAGGGCGCCGAGAAGGGGACCCTGGCGGTCATGGCCGGCGGCCTTAGTGAGGCCCTGGAGCGCGCTCGACCCTTCATGGAGGCTTACTCGAAGAAGATCACACATATTGGCGAGGAGCCGGGATCGGGCCAGATGGCCAAAGCGGTCAACCAGGTGCTGGTCGTGCTCAACGAGCTGGCAGCCTCCGAAGCACTGCTGCTGGCGCAGGGGGCTGGCCTAGATCTGGGTACGACTCTGGCGGCGGTCGAAGGCGGGGCAGCGGGCTCGTGGATGCTGTCTAACCGGGGTCCCCAAATGATCGCCCGCGATTGGCGACCGGGATTCACCATCGACCTGCAGCAGAAGGACCTCCGAATCGTTCTCGACACGGCCGACGAATTGGGCATACCGCTGCCCGGGACTTCCCTGGTCTTCCAGCTCTATCGCGCTCTCCAGGCCCAGGATCTCGGCTCCGAAGGCAACCATGCCCTGGTCAAGGCGCTCGAGGAGCTGGCCGGCATCGAGCTGGGGGAATAACCGAATCAGCCCAGGAGGTCTGCTTTGACCCGGGCGACGTGACCGGTGGCCTTGACGTTCCGGTACGCCTTCTCGATCTCGCCGTCGGGGCCAATGACGAACGTCGACCTGATCAGGCCCTCGATCGTCTTCCCATACATCTTCTTCTCACCCCAGGCACCGAGCGAGGTGGCCAGCTCCTTGTCCTGGTCGGAGAGCAGATCGAAGTTGAGGCCCTCCTTCTCCCTGAACTTTGCGTTCTTGGCCGGCGTGTCAGGGCTGACTCCGACTATCTGATAACCCGCCTCGGTGAACTCCTGGTAGCTGTCCCGGAAGTCACACGACTCCGTGGTGCACCCCGGCGTCATGGCGGCCGGATAGAAGAACATGACCAGGCGTTTCCCGGCGAAGTCCTCGGAGCTGACGGTCTCCCCGTCCTGGTTGGGAAGGCTGAAGTCGATGGTCTCGGGCATGACCCGAGGCTACTTCAGGTGCTGTCCCTCGTAATCGACCTCGGCCGCGGCCTTTGCCTCCGGCGACCTGAGGAAGGTCATCCCTCCGGCGAAGAAGCTGAGAGCGGCCGGCAGCCAATAGGACACGATCCGGTAGATGAGCACGGGCGCCACCGTCGTCGCCGCCGGGAAGCCGTAGGCGCTGAGAATGAAGACGAGCCCCGCCTCGGTTACACCGAGCCCGCCAGGGGTGCCCGGGAGCCCTCCGGCGATCGACGCCGCGCCGAAGGCGGCCATGACCTGGAACACATTGACGTCGATCCCGAAGGCGATGAGCACGAGACCGAGTGCGGTGCCCTCGAGGATCAGCCGACACCAGATGTAGGTCTGCGATTCCGGGCCGGGGAGATGGTCGATCACAGTGGTGTCGAGACGCTTGCGAACGGCCTTGGGTAGGAATCGGGAGAGTGACCCCAGCTTCCCGGAGCCAAACATGAGAAGGACGCCGGCGAGGAGCACAAACGGGGCGAGAACGGTCAGGCTGATGGATGCAATCCGGGCTGAATCCTGAGGCCGGGCCAGCAAAAGTCCGACCCCGGTCATCATCAGCAGACCGGCATAGTTGAGGAGGACGGCCCGGACCGCGGCCCCCGTAGTGCCGGGCTCCTCATCCCGGACGGTCCAACCCATCGCCACCGGGGTGATCGCTCCGCCGGCTGGGATGAGCCGGGCCACTCCCGCCCCCACGAGGGCCGCCTTGAATGCCGAGAATGCCTTCAACTGGCCACCGGCCTCTTCCACCGACTCCTTGTAGAGCAACCCGTAGAACCAGCTCGCGGTGATCTGGGCGAGAGCAGCGAGCGCGACCAGACCCCACGCATACGCGTTCATCGCCGGCAGTTCGAAGTTGTTGAGGATGAAGCCGGCGAAACCGGCGTAAACGATCGCGGCAATGACTGCGATCCATGCCACCCGCTTTGGGCTCATGGAGTCAGCAGGTCGTCCGCGCCTTGCGGGAAGTCCCCACCACCCGGATCTGTGTCGAAGATCGCACGCCGCATGGCCGGACGCATCCCCCGCGCGCTGTCGGGGTTGCCTTGCATCCGGCGGGCCATGATGACGATCGAGAGTGCCAACAGGACCAGCGACTCGGTCGCTGGACGACCCATGGCAGTGGAAACGATGGGCAGAAGGCCCCATCCGAGGAAGCCGGCCACACCCCCACCGATCTTCCAGCCGGCCACCGACCAGCCCGTGGTCCAGACCAGCAGCACCGGGTCGAGGGCCAGCAACAAACCAACTGAAGTAGCCAGGCCGCGCCCCGATCGACCCCTCAGGAACACCGACCAGTTGTGACCGACAACGGCCATGAGCCCCACCATCCCGGCGGCGCCTTTCCCAAACCCCATGCCTTGAGCGATCAGAACCGGGAACAATCCCTTGAGGCCGTCGAGCACCCCACCAATCAGCCCCCATTGCCAACCGGCGACGCGGGTCAAGTTGCCGGCGCCGACGTTGCCGCTGCCGACGTCACGCAGATCGACGCCCCGGAGGCGCGCGACGACCTGGGCGAACGGAATCGACCCCAGGAGATAGGCCCCCACCAGCAGGAGAGGCCAGTAGAGAACCCACGGTGAATCTGGCATCTGCGGTGGAAACGCTAGCCAGCCTCCGCTCGCTTCGATAGCCCAACCGGTTCCCCGGATTCGGGTGCCGGCCATTGGTTAACGTCGGTCGCTATGAGCCCGCAACGAGCACAGCCATGCCGATGAAGATCACCTACGCCACGATGTCCACGGACAACGAGGAGATGAACAGGGCTTACGAGGATGCCCTGGAGAGCGTGAAGCCCCGGCTCGGGCAAGACCACGGCGTCGCCGTCGATGGGACGCATCGCAAGGACAGGGATTTCTTCGAGGAGGTGTCGCCCATCGACTCCGGGATTATCGTCGGCCGCTATGCCCAGGCAGTGACCCAGGACGTGGACGACGCCGTGTCTGCCGCCAGGGCCTTCGCACCGGAATGGGAGGCTTGGGGCTGGGAACGCCGGCGAGATCTCATGCTGGCGGCGGCGGATCACATGGACGGCCAGCTCTTCGAGCTCGCTGCCCTAATGTCCTACGAGATCGGGAAGAATCGTCTCGAGTCGCTGGGCGATGTGGCCGAGACCGTCGAGTTCCTCCGCTACTACGCGGGTCAGATCACAGAGCACGAGGGATTCATCACCCCCCTCAGCTCGCACGGTCCCAATGACGCCAACACTTCGGTGTTGCGCCCGTTCGGGGTCTGGGGAGTCATCTCACCGTTCAACTTCCCGATGGCACTCGCCGGCGGCCCTTCCACCGGAGCACTGATCACTGGCAACACAGTGGTCATCAAGCCTTCCAACCAGGGGGCGCTGATGGCCCTCGAGTTCCATCGAGTGATGCTGGAGGCCGGCCTGCCCAAGGAGGCCCTCCATGTCATTACCGGTGGGGACGAGATCGGGGACTACCTGGCCCATCACCCGAAGGTCGACGGGCTCACCTTCACCGGCTCTTATCCGGTGGGCATGTACCTCTACCGGACCGTGAACGAGACGAGACCAAAGCCCGTGGTGTGTGAGATGGGCGGGAAGAACCCGGTCGTGGTGACTTCGAGCGCCGATCTCGACGTGGCCACACAGGGGATTGTCCGGGGTGCATTCGGCCTCAGCGGTCAGAAGTGCAGCGCAACATCGAGGGTGTACGTCGAGGAGGAGGTCTACGACGAGCTGATCGACAAGCTCGTCGAGGCCGCCGGATCCGTTGCGGTCGGCAATCCCCTCGAGCAGAACACGTTCATGGGACCTGTCATCGATGATGCTGCTGTGGAGCGTTTCCAAAAGGCGGTGGACGAGGTGAAAAACAGCGGCGGTGAGGTCCTAGCCGGGGGCGTGGTTCTCACCGAGGGCGAAATGGCGAAGGGGTCCTACGTGGCACCCACTGTGGTCAGCGCCCCTCTGGACTCTTGGGTCTGGAAGGAAGAGCTGTTCGTTCCCTTCGTGGCCGTGACCAAGGTCAAGTCATTGGAAGAAGGGATCGCCCTCTCCAACGACACCGATTTCGGCCTCACCGCCGGGCTCTTCAGTGGCGATGAGACGGAGATCGACACCTGGTTCAAGGAGATCCAGGCAGGTGTCACTTACGTGAACCGGGCGGCTGGCGCCACAACCGGCGCGTGGCCGGACATCAATCCGTTCGGCGGCTGGAAAGGGTCGGGGACATCCGGCACCGGCGGGGGCGGCCCCTGGTACCTGCGCCAGTTTCTCCGGGAACAATCCCGGACCCTGATCAAGAACTGATTCGAGAAGCTCGACTCAGGCTTGCTCGAACCGAAGCTGGAGTCCGTCGGGATCGGCGATCTCGATGACGTTGTCTCCGGCGCTCATCTGAAGATCGAGACTGCTCAGGTGCTGACCCCAGCGCTCCAGGTCGTCCACGACAAAGGTGAGGGCGGCGGGCCGATCTTGGCCCTCCACCAATTCGATCCTTTGCCCCTTCGCCGACTCGATCACCTCGGCCGCAACACCCTGAGTGGGCGTGCGGACATGGGTGAACCCGAGCCCGCCGTAGAAATCGAGCGACTTCTGCAAGGAAGTCACGCCGACACGGACTGTTGTGGCCACTACGCCGCCCGGGGCCCGCGTTGGGCCACCACCGGCGAGCACCTGTTTCGCCTCCTCGATGGTGAACCGGCCAGCTGTCACCTCCCGGCCAACGACCACGCCGTCGAGGCTGCGCCCGGCGGCCTCCAGACGCAACAGATCTCGTAGATCTTCGAGGTCCCTGACGCCGCCCGCGGCAATCACTGGCTGCTCGACTGTGGCCAGAGCCTCGGCCATGATCTGGAAGTTGGGCGGGTCTTCGAGGGCGTCACGACCGGCCTCGGACACGAGGAATGCCACCACACCGGCCGAGGACATCTCGATGAGCACCTCCTCGAGATACCGACCGCTGTTTTGCGTCCAGCCCTTGGTCACGATCTCCTCATCGGAGCGGACGTCGACCGATACGGCGATCTTGTCCGGGTTCTCACGACATAGATCCCAGACCATGTTCTGGTTCTCTATTGCGGCGGTGCCCATGACGATGCGCCAGGCACCCCTCTGGATCAGTCGCTGCGCCTCGCCTTCGGAGCGAATGCCTCCGGCGACCTGTACCGGCACCGGGACCTCGTCGATCAGCCGGTCGATCAACTCACGGTTCCGATAGTCCCCATACGCGGCGGCGTCGAGATCGACGATGTGCATGTAGTCGACGCCCTGCTCCGCCCAATGACGGGCCCGTCTGATCGGATCGTTGTCGAGGGCGATGGCGTCGTCCAGTCGCCCCCGAGGGAGCCGCACCGACAGGCCCCCGAGGATGTTGACCCGGGCGTACAGATCCATCACCGGACGCTAGCAAGACGGCGGTTACTTGGAACCTGACGCTATCCCCAGGGACTCCTCGGCAGCGTCGAGGGTTTGACCGCCGGCAACGACCGGGGCAAACAGGTCGCCATACCGCTGGAGACGGTCCCAGAGGTTGATGATGGTGATATCGCCGTTCGCTAGCTCGCCCAGCTCCTCCCAGGTCAGCGGCACCGAAACAGGCGCACCTGGGCGGGGCCGGACCGAATAGACGGAAGCGACGGTCTGGCCGGAGGCGTTCCGGTTGTGATCGACGAAGACCTTGCCCTTCCGCTTCGGCTTGTCCCATTCCATGGTGAGGGCGTCTGGTTTGGCCGCCGCCAGGTAATTGCCCACCTCACCGACGAAGCGCCGCACCCTCGTGAATTCATGGACCGGCTCGAGCGGGACATAGACGTGGAGCCCCCGCGCACCGGAGAGCTTGGGATAGCCGGCGAGACCGAGCTGGTTGAGAGCTACCTCGAGTAGCCGGCCACCTTCCACGACCTGCTCCCAGGTGGAGCCTTCCGCGGGATCGAAGTCGAAGATGGCGTAGTCGGGGTATTCCAGTCGACCCTCACGGGAGTGGAAGGGATGGGTCTCGATGCATCCCATGTTGGCGAACCACATCAACGCCTCGACGCTGTCGGCCACGAGGAAGTCGATGACACCGCCCTGGGAATCAGACACCACAGGAGTCGTTCTCATCCACTCCGGTTGGTGCCCCGGCGCGCGCTTCTCGTAGAACGACGGGCCCTTGATCCCCTCCGGGTAGCGACTCATCGAGATCGGCCGCCCTGCCAGGTGGGGCAGCAGGACGGGCGCCACCGAGGCGTAGTACTGGATCAGGTCGCCCTTGGCATAGCCCTCGTCGGGGAAATAGACCTTGTCCAGATTCGTCAACCGAAGCGGCCGATCGAGCCCCACCGGTTTGAACCCATCGCCTTCCTTGATCGCGCTGATAGGTGCAGGAAAAGGGGCATCCACGGTGGAGACCGGCCGGCCCAAGGCCGTGGGGAGCTCGGTCTCCATCTGCAATCTCGCCTCCTCCCAGATCCGGTCGTGACTGGCGAGGTCCCTGGCCTCCGAG
>JARDZU010000027.1 GCA_029240695.1 Acidimicrobiia bacterium
TCCCGGCCGATCGTGTTCGCCTTCAATGGAGGACCGGGATCGTCGACTGTCTGGCTCCATCTCGGGCTGCTCGGGCCGCGACGGGTGGAATTCGACGAGAGCGGCTTCAAGGTCTCGGTGCCCGGCCGACTGATCCACAACGACCAATCGATACTCGATGTGGCGGATGTGGTCCTCGTCGACGCCATCGGCACCGGCTTCTCCACGGCAACCCCGAAGGACAAGGAGAAAGAGTTCCACCACTTCTCCAAAGACATCGGCGCCTTCACCGACTTCATCGTTTCCTACTTGAACCGGAATGGGAGGTGGGCCTCCCCGAAGTATGTGGCCGGGGAGAGCTACGGGACAACGAGGGGGGCGGCGATCGCCCACAGTCTGTTCGCCCACAAGGGGACCGAGCTCAACGGGCTGATTCTCATCTCGTCGGCCCTCAACTTCCAGACGATCGGCCAGGAGCCTGATGCGCTCGTCTTCCGGCCGGGCAACGACCTTCCCTTCATGGTTTTCCTGCCCACCTACACCGCCACTGCCTGGTTCCACGGCCGCCTCTCAGCCAAGCTCCAGCGCCGCGACCTCCGCAGCCTCCTCGATGAGGTGGAGGAGTTCGCCATCGGCCCCTACTGGTCAGCCCTGGCCCGCGGTGATGCGCTCGAAGACGCCGAACGAAAACGAGTGATGGCCAAGCTGGCGGCATACACCGGGATCTCGGCCGACTACATCGATCGATACAACCTCCGGATCCACATCTATCGCTTCTGCAAGGAGCTGATGCGAGACCAGCGAAGAACGGTCGGCCGGCTCGATTCTCGCTTCACCGGGATCGACCGCATAGCGGCTGGTGACAACCTGGAGAACGACCCGGCCTCCGATCAGATCGGCGGGCCGTTCACGGCAACGCTGAACGACTACCTGCGGGTGGAGCTCGGATTCGAGAACGAATCCTTCTACGAGACCCTGAGCATGAAGGTCAACGAATCCTGGGACTACGAAGAGTTCAAGGGTCACTACGTCGACACCTCGGAACAGCTTCGGGATGTCATGTCCCGATCCCAGCGGTTGCAAGTGTTCGTGGCCAGCGGGTACTACGACCTGGCCACGCCCCACTTCGCCACCGACTACACGATCAGCCATCTCGGTCTCGACGAGTCATTGCGGAAGAACATCCGGACCGAGTACTACGAGGCAGGCCACATGATGTACCTGCAGCGTCAGTCGCTGAATGCCCTGGCCGGCCACCTGAGAGGATTCATCGAGGACACCTCGACCTGATCAGCCCTGCGAGTGGGTCTCGACCAGGTCGAGGACCTCGGGCATGTCCAGCTCGGGATAGGGGTCGGGGGCGAGGAGACCCAGGATCCGGCTCTGAGAGCGGGCCGAGACGATGACCTTGTCCGACCACTTCCGCTGCAGGTCAGGCGATGCCGTCCTGCAACAGCCCGGGTCAGGGCAGGTCGAAGACTCACGGTTCTCCGTGTCGCGCCCCCGGAACCATCGGGCCTCGACGAAGGGGACCCCGACAGTGACCGCATGACCCGGCTCCCGTCCCGCTTCGACATGCGTGGTGCAGAAGAACGTCCCTTCAGGGGTGTCGGTGTATTGGTGATGGGTCCCGTAACGCTCGGGCGAGTCGAAAGTGATCCGTGCCCCCCAGCGGCGGCAGAGACGCTGTGTCTCCATCCCGCCATGACCATCCCTCGGGATGGGCACCTCGTCGTTGGCATATGCCTTGACCACCGTCCCCATCGCATCGTTGACAATGAGATGTGTCCTTATGCCGAGATGACGCGTGGCGAGGTTCACCATCCGCCAGGCCGCCATCTCGTACGAAACGTAGAAGAGCTCCTTGACATCTTCGACATCGATGTCGTGGTTGTCCTTGGCTCCGCTGAGCCTCGCCACCACCGCATCCTCCGGCGCCAGCACCGCCGCGGCGAAGTAGGCAGTCTCCACCCGCTGTCGTAGAAACGTGTCCAGGTCGGGGTCGGTCTCGTGACCAAGCAAGAAACCGGCAAGCGTCTGCAATACCGCCTTGCGAGCCTGACGCGTGCGCAAGGCATCACGTTGGGCGATATAGACCCGATGGTGATCGAGGTCGATGATCGACCGGGCAAACGAAGGCATGTCCTCGACCGGATGCAGTTCGAAGCCGGCGCTGGCACTCAGGTCGAGCAGGTTCCGCGAGGAGAACGGCCCCTCACCCGAGTACCCGCTCGAGGCGAGTGCGTTTCGGGCTTCGGTCTCCACTTGTTCGAGATAGCCGTCATGTTCGGCGAGCCAGAAGGTGACCTCCCCGTTGGCTCGCCTCACGTCCTCGGAGCCTGCCGAGCTCAGGTTGGAGCGCTCTCGCAGCGCTTCGTGGAGACCGACCAGATGGGTCAGTGTCTCGTTGTCGAGCTTGGCGCTCGGCTTGACCGTGGGGAGATGGAGTGAATCGAAGAACGGGGTTTCCTGCGATCTGAGCAAAGCGATCTCCAACGCGTCCCTCCGATTGGGCGGGTTGGGGTCGAGAAGCTCGGCGAGGTCGACCTCCAGAGCAGCGGCGATTTCGACCACCAGGTTGAGACGTGGTTGCTTCTTCCCGTTCTCCAGCAGGGACAGATATGGGGCGGGCCGGTGCACTGCGGCGCCGAGCTCGTCGAGGGTCAGCCCACGCTCCCGGCGGTGATGACGAAGCCGCCGGCCGAGGATGAGGGGGTCCAACTGCTGAGTTTGGGTCATTTGTCTTCGCTTCCGAAAGATCGTCTATTCTTTGGTCTCGTCTGATTTGAAATTGTAACCTTCTGGTAAAGACACTGCCATCTTATGAACCAGTTTCGAGATACCGAGATCGAACGCCGGGTCCTCGACCCGGAAGCGGTCGCGTTTCTCACGGATCTGGAGCAGGAGTTCGGCTGGCAGCGGGGCCAGCTCCTCGCCGAGCGACAGACCCGGCAGGGCAAGCTCGACGATGGGGAGCAACCTGGCTTTCTCAACGAGACCCGGAATGTCAGGGAGTCGGACTGGACGATCGATCCGGCGCCCGCCGACCTGACCGACCGCCGCGTCGAGATCACCGGCCCCGTGGACGCCAAGATGATGATCAACGCGCTCAACTCAGGGGCCCGGGTCTTCATGGCGGACTTCGAGGATGCCACCTCTCCGACCTGGCTCAACCTCCTCGAGGGCCAGGCCAATCTGGTCGACGCCTATCGGCGCGAGTTGAGACTCGACACCGGAGAGAAGACCTACGAGCTCGACAGCGAGACGGCGACCCTGGTCGTTCGACCTCGTGGCTGGCATCTCGGCGAGAAGCACTTCCTGGTCGACGGGCGTCCCATGTCCGGGTCGTTGTTCGACTTCGGCCTCTATCTCTTTCATGGTGGGCGGGCGGCGATCGAGGCCGGTACCGGCCCCTATCTCTATCTGCCCAAGCTGGAGTCTCATCTCGAGGCGAGACTCTGGAATGACGTGTTCGTCTGGGCCCAGGATCGGCTCGGTATCCCGCAGGGCAGCATCAAGGCAACCGTCCTGATCGAGACGATCCTCGCCGCGTTCGAGATGGACGAGATCCTGTACGAGTTGCGTCGGCATGCGGCCGGTCTCAACGCAGGGCGCTGGGACTACATCTTCTCGGTGATCAAGAAGTTCCGGAACGACACCTCGTTTGTGCTGCCCGATCGCTCTTCGGTGACCATGACGGTTCCGTTCATGCATGCCTACACCGAGCTGATGGTCAAGACGTGTCACCGGAGAGGTGCGCATGCCATCGGCGGGATGGCGGCCTTCATCCCCAACCGGCGCGATGCCGAGGTCACAGAGAAGGCGACCGCCGCCGTGACGGCCGACAAGGCCCGGGAGGCGGGGGCGGGATGTGACGGCACCTGGGTGGCCCATCCTGATCTGGTACCTGTGGCCATGAAGGAGTTCGACGACGTACTGGAGGGACGGCCGAATCAGCTGGACCGCCAGCGTGACGACGTTGCCGTGGAGGCGGGCGATCTGCTCGACTTCGAGTTCCCCGGATCGGTGACGAGCGCCGGGCTGGAGACGAACGTCTCGGTGGGCATCCGCTATCTCGCTTCGTGGCTCTCGGGAACCGGTGCCGCCGCGATCGACAACCTCATGGAGGACGTCGCAACTGCGGAGATCTCGAGATCGCAGGTTTGGCAGTGGGTGCGAAACGGCGTCGACACCGAAGATGGGGTGCCTGTCACCGAGGCTCGAGTCCGCTCCATCTCCCGGTCTCTGGTCGATCGTCTGGAACAGGAGGAGAACCCGTATGGGGATCGCCTGCCCATCGCCAGAAAGGTCTTCGAAGACGTGGCTCTGGGGGAGAGATTCGTCGAGTTCTTGACATTGCCCGCCTACGAGTTGATCAACTGAGGGAGAGAGACATGTCGCACATCGCCAACGAGGCCAGCCGTCTGGCCGACGACTGGAAGGCCAACCCTCGCTGGGAGGGGGTAACCCGGGACTACGGCGCTGAAGACGTGGTGAGGCTCCGGGGCAGCATCAGGGAGCAATCGACGTTGGCCAATCGAATGGCCATCGCACTCTGGGAGCGTCTGACCACCGAGGACTACGTCAGCGCATTGGGGGCCCTCAGCGGTGGCCAGGCGGTGCAGATGGTCAAGGCCGGCTTGAAGTCGATCTACCTCTCCGGTTGGCAGGTGGCGGCGGACGGGAACCTTTCCGGCGACGTCTACCCCGATCAATCGTTGTACCCCTCCAACTCCGCACCGGCACTGGTGGAGAGGATCAACAACGCACTCCGCCGAGCTGACCAGATCCACTGGGCGGAGGGAAAGACCGACATCGACTGGTTCGTTCCCATCATCGCCGACGGTGAGGCCGGGTTCGGCGGCTCGCTCAACGTCTTCGAGCTCACCAAGCGGTTCATCCAGGCCGGCGCTGCCGGCGTCCATTACGAGGACCAGTTGGCGGCAGAGAAGAAGTGCGGCCACATGGGGGGCAAGGTCCTGGTGCCCACCGCACAACACATTCGAACCCTGCAGGCGGCGCGTCTTGCCGCCGACGTGATGGATGTGCCAACTCTGATAGTGGCCCGGACCGATGCGAATGGCGCCACGCTCCTCACATCCGATGTCGACGAGCGAGATCGTGCCTTTGTGACCGGCGATCGCACCCCGGAGGGATTCCACATGGTTACCGGCGGTCTCGAATCGGCGATCGCCCGCGGTCTGTCGTACGCGCCGTACTCAGACCTGATCTGGTGCGAATCGGCCCGTCCGGATCTCGACGAGGCGAGGGTCTTCGCCGAGGCGATCCATGCCGAGTACCCGGGCAAGATGCTGGCCTACAACTGCTCGCCGTCGTTCAACTGGTCCAAGCACCTGGACGAAGCGGCGATCGGCCGGTTCCAGAAGGAGCTGGGAACGATGGGTTATCGCTACCAGTTCATCACCCTGGCCGGGTTCCATGCGCTCAACGCATCGATGTTCGAGTTGGCCCGCGGCTACGCCGAGGAGGGCATGCCGGCCTATGTCGAGCTCCAGAATCGGGAATTCTCGATGGAAGGCGACGGGTACACGGCCACCCGGCATCAGCGCGAGGTGGGCGCCGGCTACTTCGACCTGGTGAGCCAGGTGGTGGCCGGAGGTAAGTCGTCCACACTGGCACTGGAAGGCTCGACGGAGCAGGCTCAGTTCTCGACCCCGGGCTAGTGAATATCCTTGAGTCGTGCACCCACTTCTGACCATTTTCCGCGACGCCTCGGCCGGCCGATTCCCCGAGATGGACGACGGGGTCACGTTCCTCCCGGAGCTGGGCGACGGTCAGGAGGCGGTGGTGTGCTTCACGGGACATGCCTTCATCGCCAGCCGGCTCAGAGCCGATGACCTGTCCGACCTCGATCCCGATGGGCTCGGCAGGGCGCTTCACCCCGAGGTGCTGCTTCGAATGGCTGGACCACGAGGCAGCATCGGTTCGATCGACATCACGATGTTCGCTGAGGGCCGGGGTGGCGGAGCCCTGGTACCCAAGCCCGAGCTCGACCACCATCCCCGGGTGGCTTTCGCCCGAGCCAGGCGGGACCAGGTACGGGCGTACGGTTCGCCCGACGGCTTGTTCACACTGGGTCTTGGGTTGGGAGGGCGACGGGAGATGAGTGTGGAAAACTCTCCCGATGGGCCGCGCGGGCGTCACCTCATCCATCAGGCGCTGACGATGACCCCTCGTGGAGAACCCTTGTTCGCGGCTGTAGCGCCGGGGAACGCTCGCTCCGTGCGCTCGTTCCTGGCCTGCGGATTCGTCCCGATTGCAAGCGAAGTACTCGTCCGCGTCGAGAGTTTGGGAAACGAAAAGGAAGGGCAAGTTAGTGTGAGTCCCAGGAGCAGCGCTGTTCTCGGAGGGAACCCGTCATGAACATCGTCCATGTGGTGGGCACCGGCACCATAGGGGAGCCCCTCATCGGCCTCCTCGCCGACAACAAGGATCATTTCGGCATCGAAGAGGTGACGTTTCACAAGCGAACCCCATTGCTGACCGAAAAGGCCAAGGTCGCCGATCTCGAGGGGAGGGGGGCGGTGTTGGCCGTCGACGAGGAGCGCTTCTCGTCCTTTCAAGAGCTCGGCCACGCCCCCAAGTACGAGGCCCGCGAGGCGATCGAGCGAGCAACCGTCGTCATCGACTGCACACCGGTGGGCAACGGGATGAAATCCGAGTTCTACGACCACGCCGATGGACCGAGAGGCTTCATGGCCCAGGGCTCCGAGTTCGGGTTCGGGAAGATGTACGCCCGGGGCATCAATGACAGCGCCCTCGTCGCCGGCGAGGACAGGTTCCTCCACATCGTCTCCTGCAACACCCACAACATCGCCGCTCTCGTGCGTTCCCTGGCCATCGACGCCGACGGGACAAACCACCTCGAGGACGGTCGTTTCCTCTGCATGAGGCGGGCCAACGACATCAGCCAGGACGACGGCTTCGTGGCCAGCCCCACAGTGGAATCGCACAAGGATGAGCGATTCGGGACCCACCATGCCCGGGACGCCCACGAGCTATTCGAGACCATGGGCTACGACCTCAACCTCTACTCGTCTGCGGTCAAGATCAATACCCAGTACATGCACTCGATCCAATTCTCGCTGCAGTTGGACGAGGAAATCACCGTCGAAGACGCCAAGGAGCGGCTCATGGCCAACACCCGGGTCGCCGTCACTCACAAGACCTCGGCCAACCAGGTGTTCTCCTTCGGTCGTGACCACGGGTACTTCGGCCGGATCATGAGCCAGACCGTTGTCGCCCTCAGCACTCTGGCGGTTCGCAATGGCAACGAGGTCGTCGGGTTCTCCTTCACCCCACAGGACGGGAACCCGCTCCTGTCCACGGTGGCGGCCATGCTCTGGTACCTCGACCCGGAGACATTGGACGACCGCATCGACATTCTCCGTCGTTACCTTTTCCGCGAGATCTGATGCAGCCGAAGGCAGAGGCCTTCGTCGAGGAGGCTATTCGGGCGGTTGCCATCCACGATGTGGCCGAGGCCCGAATCGCCGTCGCGCAGGCCTATGACATCGACCACACGCTCGATCCTCTGGTGGACGCGGTTCATCTCGCCTGCGCCGAGATCGAGGAGGACGGCCTGGTGAGCATCGCCACCTGGAACACGCTGGCCGATGCGGTCGGCCCCGGCCATCTCCTGGTGGTGGTGGAGACCTCGCGGGAATAACCGGACTCTTTCTAAGCTCCCGGTCATGCCCGCTCCCACGGTTTGGTTGAGCACGCTCGGGTGCGCCAAGAACCAGGTCGACTCCGAGAAGATCATCGCCATCCTCTCCGAGGCCGGTTACGGCTGGGCGGATGCACCCGAGGACGCCGACGTGGTCATGGTCAACACCTGCGCATTCATAGAGGAGGCCAGAGCGGAGTCCGTCGAGGCGATCATCGAGATGGAAGACCGCAAGCGGCCCGAAGCCAGATCGGTGGTCATCGGCTGCATGGCCCAGCGATTCGGCTCCGAGGTCGAGGCCGCCCTCCCCGAGGTCGATGCCGTGCTCGGGATCGACCGCTACGGGGAGTTGGTCGGTGTGATCGACGGGCTGACGGACTGGGAGCCCATCGGTTGGCGGCGGCGTCCGGTAATGGACATCCTGCACGCCACCGGGCGTCCTGTCTCCGAGCTGCCTTATGCCTACTTGAAGGTCGCCGAGGGTTGCGACAAGCCCTGCACTTTTTGCGCAATTCCCTCGATCCGAGGCAAGCAACGTTCTCGGCGCCCGGTCGAGATTCGAGAGGAGCTCGAGTTGCTGACGGCCGCGGGAGCGAGTGAGATCGTGCTGGTCGCCCAGGACCTGGCGGCCTACGGCCGGGACATCGATGCGCCGGGCGGGCTTCCCGAGCTCTTGGTGTTTCTCTCCGACGTCCCCGGTCTGGCGCGCCTCCGATTGCTCTACTTGCATCCCCGAGAGATACGCGAGCGTCTCCTCGTCGAGATGACCACCAACGACGTCGTGGCGCCGTATTTCGACCTCTCCCTCCAGCACGTCTCCGGCCCCCTGCTCCGTCGGATGAAGCGGCCCGGGAACTTTGACAAGCACGTCGCCCTCGTGCGGCGGATCCGTGAGCTCCAACCGGATGCCGCCCTGAGATCGTCCTTCATCGTCGGCTTCCCCGGCGAGACCGACGCAGAGGTCGACGAGTTGTCCGATTTCCTCGTCGAGACCGGCCTCGACTGGGCCGGGTTCTTCCCATACTCGGCCGAACCCGGCACCCCTGCGGCGGCGATGGACGATCAGGTTCCGCGCGACATCACGATGGAACGTCTCCGTCAACTGACCTCGATCCAGGAGGAAGTCACCGAATCCCGACATGCCGAATGGCTGGGCCGGGTCGATCGAGTCCTCGTCGACCAGGTGGAGGACGAGGTCCCGATCGGTCGCTCCTACCGCCAGGCTCCCGAGATCGACGGGGTCGTGCGGCTCGACGACGGTCGCGTTGGGGAATGGGTCACCGTCGAGTACACCGGTGTCTTCGGCCCCGACATGGAGGCGGTATTGGTGCCCGGTCGATGATCGTCGAAGTCATCGCCGTGGGGACCGAGCTCCTCCTCGGACAGATCGTCAACTCCAACACCTCGACAATGGGAGCGGCCCTCGCCGAGCAGGGCATCGACGCCCATTACCAGCAAACGGTCGGCGACAACCTGTCCCGCATCGCCTCGGCGATCAGGGTCGCACTCGACAGGTCGGATGCTGTTGTGATGACGGGTGGCATCGGGCCCACTCAGGACGACATCACCCGGGAGGCGGTCTGCGAAGTCACGGGGCGGGAGCTTGTCTTCAGTGAGGCCTACGCCGATCAGCTGAAGGAATGGTGGTCGAGACGGGGTCGGGAGATGCCTCAGAGCAACCTACGTCAGGCGTACTACCCGGAAGGCGCGGAGATCATCTCCAATCCACGCGGGACGGCGCCCGGTCTCATGCTCGAGCACGACGGCAAGCTGATCTTCTGCGTTCCCGGCGTGCCCGCCGAAATGGAACATTTGATGCTCAACGAAGTGGTCCCGAGGCTGGTGGCAGCCTCGGGAAACCAGCAGGTGATCGCGAGCCGCGTCATTCGCACCTGGGGCCGCCCCGAGTCGGAGGTTGCCGAGATTCTCGACGACCTCTACAACTCGTCGGTGAACCCGTCGCTGGCTTTCCTCGCCTCGAATTCGGAGATCAAGGTTCGAGTCACGGCCAAGGCCGCCACTGCGGCCGAGGCCCAACTTCTCATCGAGCCGATGGAGTCGGAGGTGGTTTCCCGTCTGGGGGAGACCGTCTTCGGATCGGATGACGAGACCATCGAGTGGGTTCTCCTGAGGCTGCTCTCGGACCGTGGATACACGATCGGGACCGCAGAATCGATGACCGGCGGCATGGTCAGCGCCAGGCTGACCGAGCTCCCTGGCTCGTCCGCCGTGGTCAAAGGTGGGCTCGTCGCGTACGACTCCGAGTTGAAGCAGCGGCTGCTCGGGTTGGCGGATGTCACCGAAGTCGTGACAACCGACGCGGCCCTCGCCATGGCGAAAGGGGCGAGGTCGTTGCTCGATGTCGACGTCGCGATCGCGGTAACCGGGTCGGCCGGTCCCGAGCCACTGGAGAAGCCGGTGGGTACCGTGATTGTCGGCGTCGCCACCCCTGCCGACACCCGGGTCCGGGAATTGAGATTCAATGGCGACCGGGAGCGGCTGCGGACCTACGGCACCGCTGCGGCCCTGCACCTCACCCG
Source organism: Acidimicrobiia bacterium (assembly GCA_029240695.1). Taxonomy (GTDB): domain Bacteria; phylum Actinomycetota; class Acidimicrobiia; order Spongiisociales; family ZC4RG35; genus JARDZU01. Next base: position 10,210 of record JARDZU010000027.1, read on the forward strand.
GCTCGCCCTTATCGGCAAATGGTGGAAGGAGTAGCCACCCGCATCTTCGTTGCGGTGCCGCTGCCCGACGAGGTCCGGATGGCCCTGGCGGATCGGCTCGAACCGCTCGACATGCCCGGGAAAGTGGTGCCCCCGGAGAATTGGCACATCACGCTCCGTTTCCTCGGGTGGACCGACGATGTCGCCTACGACCGGATGCTCGCCTCCCTCGACGGGGCGGACCTGGGTCCGCCGTTCAACATGCGGCTCGGCGGGATGGGCGCCTTTCCCCGGCCGAAGAGCGCCACCGTGATCTGGCTGGCGGTAACCGAGGGGCTGTCCCGGCTCGAGGAGCTGGCGGCCGCGGCCGAGGAGGTGGCACAGAGCGCTGGCTTCGGTCCGGAGGACCGGCCATTCCGGGCTCACCTCACCCTGAGTCGGGTGCGGCCGGCCGAGGACGCGAGCGATCTCCTCGATTCCTTCCCCGGTGCCGATCTCGGTTGGCGGTGCGGGTCGGTGGTGGTCTATCGGTCTCATCTCGGCGGGGGTGGTGCCAGATACGAGCCCCTTGAAACCTTCCCCCTCATGCGGTAAATCCACTGACGAACACCTGTTCGGTCTAATATCGGATGACTCAGGACAAGATCTGTCCCACCGGGCAGATACCTTGACCGGAGATAGCAGATCGTCGGAGGTACTCGTGCCAGGGGAATCAAAGAAGGAGCCGAAGATGGAACGAGACAAAGCACTGGACATGGCGGTCAGTCAGATCGAGCGTCAGTTCGGCAAAGGGGCGATCATGAAGATGGGGGAGGCGGCCAACCGCAAGGTGGACGTGATCTCCACCGGCGCCCTCTCCCTCGACCTCGCCCTGGGCATTGGTGGTGTCCCCCGTGGGCGGATCGTCGAGCTCTACGGGCCGGAGAGCTCGGGCAAGACCAGCCTCGCCCTTCACATCGTGGCCGAGGCCCAGCGCAACGGTGGCATCGCCGCCTTCATCGATGCCGAGCATGCCCTCGACCCGGTCTATGCCAAGGCGATCGGGGTCGACGTCGACGAGTTGCTCATCTCCCAACCCGACACCGGGGAGCAGGCGCTCGAGATCGCCGACATGCTGATTCGGTCCGGCGCACTCGATGTCCTCGTCATCGACTCGGTGGCAGCCCTGGTGCCCCGCGCCGAGATCGAAGGCGAGATGGGTGATTCCCATGTCGGGCTCCAGGCGAGACTCATGTCCCAGGCTCTCCGCAAGCTGGCCGGGACCCTGAACAAGTCGAGGACAACCGCCGTCTTCATCAACCAGCTTCGGGAGAAGATCGGCGTGATGTACGGGAGCCCCGAGACCACACCCGGTGGGCGGGCGCTCAAGTTCTACTCCTCGGTCCGTCTCGACATCCGGCGTATCGAGACCATCAAGGACGGCACCGAGAGCGTCGGCAACCGGGTGAAGGTCAAGGTGGCCAAGAACAAGATGGCCCCGCCCTTCCGTCTCGCCGAGTTCGACATCATGTTCGGCGAAGGGATCTCCCGGGAGGGCAGTCTCCTCGATGTCGCCGTCGAGCACGGCGTGGTCCGGAAGAGCGGAGCATGGTTCACCTTCGACGACGATCAGCTGGGCCAGGGCCGGGAGAACGCCAAGCGCTTCCTGCGGGAGAACCCCGAGGTGGCAATGCAGCTCCAGGCCAAGGTGTACGAGTTGGTCGGCCTCGGGGAGTCGGCCCCAGGAGATGAAGCCGACCCGGCCGTCGGCGAAGAGGTCGCGGCCGGTGGGGAAGAGGCCAGCGGGGCCACGGAGTAGTGGTATTCCATTTCGCGATCAGCGTGTAGCATCGGAACCTCACACGAACACACCTTTGAACTGCAACCGGGAAGAAGACGTGAACAGAAGGAGCCAGCGAACCGACGGGTGAACGACCCGCCTCGTTAGTCAGCTTCTCTTCGTGTGCCGGGCCACCGACCTGATATCGGGCCAGATATCGGGTTCAGGGCTCGGCACGTTCATTCTCCGACCGGGAAAGGGGACCGACCATGGAAACCATCCCCGTCATCGGGTTGACGATCCTTGGGGTCGTCCTCGGTCTGGGCTTCGGCTATCTCCTTGCCCGTCTCGCCATTGCTCGTCGTAGGGAGCGTGACGGGGTATCTGCAGAGGACATGGTCACCAGCGCCCGGCTCGACGCCCAGCGCATTCTGTCCAAGGCGGAGGAAGAGGGTCGGGCCAAGGCCGAGGCCTATCGAGAACGCGAAGACGTCAATCTCGAGCACCGTCGTCTCGAGATGTCGAATCTCGAATCCAGGCTGGGGCAACGCGAAGAGACTCTCGATCAACGCGCCTCCAATCTCGCCCAGCGGGAGAAGATGATCATCGACCGGGAAGAGGAGCTGAATGGCTCCCGTGGCGAGTTGGAGCGCCTCAAGGAGGAGGCGCGCTTCCGTCTCGAGCAGGTAGCCGGCATCGACGTGACCGCCGCCAAGACCGAGATGCTGGCGCAGGTCGAGGATGAGGCCCGGCGCGAGGCAATGATCGTGGTCCGCGACCTGGAGATAAAGGCACGCGAGGAGGCCGATCGCCGGGCAAGGCGAATCCTGGCGACCGCGATCCAGCGTCTGTCCTCAGAGGTGGTCACCGAGACCACGGTCTCGGTGGTGCAGCTTCCCTCCGACGACATGAAGGGTCGGATCATCGGCCGTGAGGGACGCAACATTCGGCATCTCGAATCGGTGACCGGGACCAGCCTCATCGTCGACGACACCCCGGAAGCGGTTTCGGTGTCCTCCTTCGACCCGGTCCGGCGCGAGGTGGCCCGGATCACCCTGGAGAAGCTGGTGGCCGACGGCCGGATACACCCTGCCTCCATCGAAGAGGCCTACGAGAAGGCGCAAGCCGAGGTGGAGCAGAGCATCCGGGATGCCGGTGAGTGGGCTCTCGTCGAGGCAGGCGTGTCTCGCATGCACTCGGAGATCGTGACACTCATGGGTCGTCTCAAGTACCGGACCTCTTACGGCCAGAACGTACTCAACCACCTGGTCGAGACGGCGCACATCGCCTCCATGCTGGCCTCCGAGTTGGGAATCGACCCTATGCCGGTGAAGCGGGCTGCCCTCCTCCACGACCTCGGCAAGGCCGTCACCCATGAGGTCGAAGGTTCCCATGCGCTGATCGGTGCCGAAATCGCACGTCGCTTCGACGAGGACCCCGCTGTTGTCCACGGCATAGAGGCACACCACAACGAGGTAGAGCCGCGAACGGTCCTGGCGGTCATCGTCCAGGCGGCGGACGCCGTGTCCGCCGCCCGGCCCGGGGCCCGCAGGGAGACACTCGAGGGCTACGTAAAGCGTCTCGAGCGTCTCGAGACGCTGGCCATGGAATTCCCCGGTGTCGATCATGTATTCGCTCTCCAGGCAGGCCGGGAGGTCAGGGTCGTCGTCGATCCGGGGAATGTCTCAGATGTGGAGGCCCGAGAGCTTTCCCGCCGGATCGCCCGTAAACTCGAGGAAGACCTTCAGTACCCGGGTCAGATCCAGGTGACCGTGATCCGGGAGTTTCGGGCAACTGACTACGCCCGCTGAGGCCGCCAACATGACCCAGACCGTCCTTCTCCCGAATCCGATCCTGCGCGAACCCGCCCGCCGTGTCCCCACCCGCGTCGGCCGGCGCTACTTCATTCGCACCTTTGGCTGTCAGATGAACGAGCACGACTCCGAGCGGATCGCCGGCCTCTTCGAGATGGACGGGATGACCCCGGCTGGAGGATTCGAGTCGGCCGACGTGGTCTATATCAACACCTGCACGATCAGGGAAAACGCGGACAATCGCATGTACGGCAACCTGGGCCAGCTGAAGGCGGTCAAGGACCTCAACCCGGCGATGATGCTGGTCGTGGGTGGTTGCGCCGCCCAGAAGGATCGCGACATGGTCCGGGAACGGGCCCCATGGGTCGACGTGGTGATGGGGACGCACAACCTCGACCGGGTCCTGGACCTCATGGACCATGCCGAGAACTGGGGCCCGATCACCGAGGTGGTCGACGAGCTCCAGGCCATGCCCTCCTCCCTTCCAGTGAAGAGAGAGCTGGAGCACTCCGCTTGGGTGACGATCCAGGTGGGGTGTAACAACACGTGCACCTTCTGCATCGTGCCCTCAGTGCGTGGTGTCGAGGTGTCCCGGCGACCCGGCGACATCGTGAGAGAGGTGGAGCGTCTCGCCGCCGATGGCGTGGTCGAGGTCACCCTCCTCGGGCAGAACGTCGACACGTACGGTCGTGATCTCGCTCTGAACGGGAAACGACGTCCCATCTTCGCCGAGTTGTTGCGGCGGGTGGGGGAGGTCGATGGCATCCGCCGTGTCCGGTTCACCAGCCCGCACCCGAATGATTTCCGTGAGGACGTCGCCCACGCGATGGCCGACACGGACGAGGTCTGTGAGCATCTCCACTTCCCGCTCCAATCCGGCTCGGATCGGATCCTGCGGGCCATGCATCGTGGCTACAACCGCAAGAAGTACACCGAGCGGCTGGCGATGGCCCGGGAGATCATCCCCGGTCTGGCCGTGTCCACAGACATCATTGTCGGCTTCCCGGGGGAGACGGACGGCGATTTCGCCATCACCCTCGAGATGGTCGAGGAAGCCAGGTTCGACAGCGCCTTCATGTTCATCTTCTCCCCACGACCCGGGACGTCAGCGGCCAATCTCACCGAGCAGTTCGTGCCCGAGGAGACGATCAAGGAGAGATTCGCTCGTCTCAGCGAGATGCAGAATCGAATCTCGGGTGAGAGGAACGCCGAAATGGTGGGCAGGAAGGTCGAGGTGCTCAGCGAGGGACCCTCGCGCAAGGACACCCAAGTGGCGACCACGCGCACCCGGACCGGCAAAGTCGTGCATGTGGCGGGCACACATCGTGCGGGCTCCTTCCTCACCGTCGAGGTTGGGACAGCCCACCCCCATCACCTCGTGGGGAGCCCTGTCTGACCCGGCTCCTGGCCTTGCTGGGGCCAACCGGAGCTGGCAAGACCGAGACATCCGTCCGCTTGGCGGAGCACTTCCAGGGAGAGATCTTCTCCGTCGACTCGATGCAGGTCTACCGGGGCATGAACATCGGGACCGCCAAACCGACGATGCTGGAACGCCGAGGCATCCCGCATCATCTCATCGACGTCGCCGACCCTGGGGAGGAGTTCTCGGTTGCTCGATTTCGTCGACTGGGCCGGGAGTTGCTGGCTGAATCTACAGCGCCGGTGGTGATCGTCACCGGGGGATCTGGTCTCCATTTCAGGGCTCTCGTCGATCCCCTCAGCTTCGCTCCCACCGATCCCGAGCTCCGATCCGAGTTGGAGGCGACCGAGAGCGAGGCCCTGGTAGAGGAGTTGCTGCATTTCGACCCGTCGGCCCAGACGATCGTCGATCTCGCCAACCAGCGACGTGTGGTCAGAGCGGTCGAGATCTACCGGCTCACCGGTGAGACCCCCAGCAGCAGGGCGGGCACGGCGGTGGCCGAAGACGTTCGCAGGTATGTGCCGGAGATCGAGTTCACAGCCGTCGGCGTCGACCCGGGAAGTGCGCTGGAGGAGCGCGTCGACTTGCGTCTCGCCCGCATGCGGGCCTCAGGCCTGATCGACGAGGTGCGGTTGCTAGCGCCGGTGATGGGCCGCAATGCCCGGAACGCGGTCGGCTACAAGGAGATCCTCGAGGCGCTCTCCGGAGGAGTGAGCTTCGATGAGGCTTTCGGGAAAGCCGCGTCGAACACGAAGAAACTGGCCCGGAAGCAGCGCACGTGGTTTCAGCGTGATCCGCGGATACGCTGGATACCCTGGATCGACGATCCCGACCAGCGGGTGCGGCGGATTTTGGAGGCTTTCGATTGAGCGGGTTCGAGTTCACCAAGATGCAGGCCCTGGGCAACGACTTCATCGTGCTCGAAGGGCCGGCCAAACCGGCGGTCGAGGATGTGCTCCGGCTCTGCGACCGACGCTTCGGTGTCGGTGCCAACGGCGTCTTGGTCGTGTCTCCAGGGTCTCCGATCGTGATGGATTATTGGAACGCCGATGGGAGCCCCGCGGAGATGTGCGGAAACGGGTTGCGTTGCGTAGCGCGCTACGCCTACGACAAAGGTTGGGTCGATGGCCCCGATTTCGAAGTCGACACACCGAGCGGTATCCGAGAGGTACGGGTGAGTGCAGAGCTTGTCGACGGGGAGATCGGGCCCACCCTCATCGAAGGCCAGGAGACCATCGACGGTCATGTCTACCGACTGGTCGACACCGGGAATCCTCATGCGGTGCGCGTGGTCGAGGACCCTGATGCGATCGACTTGGCCCAAATCGGGCCTCTGGTGGCGCGCGAGGCAGGCTTTGACACCGGTTGCAACGTCGAGGTGATCTCGGTGACGGGAGACCGGGTGAAGATGAGGGTCTGGGAGAGAGGAGTGGGCGAGACGCTCGCCTGTGGGACTGGCATGGTGGCGGCCGCAGCCGTCGCCCTCGACGGAGCGGACGGCACGATCACCGTCGAGGTCCGTGGAGGAGAGGGTCAGGTCGAGATCACGGACAAGAACGCCTGGTTGACCGGCCCGGCAGAATACGTCTTCACCGGAGCGTTCGACTAGGGATAGCGGCGAACGACGCCGACCACCTTCCCCACCAACTCGACCCCATCTGTGTACACCATCGGCTCGTAGGCGGGGTTCTCCGGCTCGAGAATCACCTTGCCGTCGCGACGGCGGAGCCTCTTGACCGTTGCTTCCTCGCCATCGATGAGCGCGGCGACGATCTCGCCATCGCGGGCGTCTTTCTGGCTGCGTATCGCCACCAGGTCCCCTTCGAGGATGCCGGCGTCGATCATCGAATCCCCCTTGATCTCGAGCAGGAACACCGGATCGTTGCCGACCAGTTCGACGGGCAACGGCAAGACCTGTTCGACATGTTCGGCCGCCAGGATCGGCGTGCCGGCAGCGATGCGGCCCAGCACCGGCACGTCGCGGACCCGATCGTCACGCGGAGGGGTCATCACGGCTGCTTCATCCACGATCATGATCGCCCTCGGCTTGGTGGGGTCTCGCTTGATCGCCCCGGCGCTCACCAGGGCCGAGAGGTGCGAATGCACGGTCGATGGAGAGGAGAGTCCAATGGCCTCACCAATCTCACGCACCGACGGGGGATAGCCCCGAGCGGCCACCGTCTGGCGTATGTATTCGAGGACCTGCTGCTGGCGTTCCGTGAGCACCGTGACTCCTTCCGGGAGCTCTCGACCGACTCCGATGGCACCAATCTAATCGAACAGGAGTTCGCTTCCAAACATCTGTTCGATTCGCCCTTGACACCGAACGTCTGTTCGATAGAGTAGCGAACGCACGTTCGGTTGACGGACTGCGTCCAGCATCCCGCAAGGGCCCGATCAGGAGGAAGACCAAATGCAGAAGGCAAACCTGCAGCTGTCCGTCCGGCTGTCATTGCTTCTCGCAGCCCTCTGCGCGGTCTTCCTCATGATCGGTGGTTCTGCAGAGGCCGAGGGACCGGCGACGGTGCCTGCCGAATACGTGGTCGAATCCGGTGACACCCTCTGGGGCATTGCCGCTGCCAACGTCGGCCCCGATCAGGATTTGCGACGCCTCGTCGCCGATATCGCCCGGCTCAGCGATGTGGACGGCGGCTCCATCTTTCCGGGGCAGGTGTTGTTGATCCCTACCACCTGAGCGCTACGCGCCTCCGGTGTTTACCCTGCGTACATGCTCTGCCCGGTCTGTGGCGCTCCCAGCACTCGAGTCGTCGACAGCCGTCCCGCTGAAGGTGGCCAGTCGATCCGGCGACGTCGCGAGTGTGAAGGTTGTGGCCAGCGTTTCACCACCTACGAGAGACTCGAGCCGCAGCTGATGGTCCGGAAGAGGAACGGCCGCTTGGAGCCCTTCTCCGCAGCCAAGCTCGCTGCTGGGATGTCTGCCGCCCTGGCCGACCGACCGGTGTCGAGCTCGACCATCGAGCGTCTGGTCGAGGAAGTCGAGGCATCTTTCAATGGCGCCGGGTCTCAAGTGACCTCCGAGGAGATCGGCCGCGAAGTTCTGCGGCGGCTTCGTGCCCTCGATGAAGTCGGATATCTGCGTTTCGCCTCGGTCTACAAGGACTTTCAGGGTGCCGCCGACTTCGAGAAGGAGGTCGCGGCCCTGGAGTCAGCCGAGTAGGCGGCTGAGGTTCGTCCTCGCTTCTTCGATGAGGGCGGACACCGAGTCGGACACGGCGCCGATGTCGGTGAGCATCGCCTGTCGAACACCCAACAGATCCGCCCTGAGTGTTCCCACTATCTCGACGGCGGCCGTCCGGTTATCGGTGCGAATGGCATCCAAATATGCCGTTTGGGTCGTCTCGAGCCCGGCGCTGATGGTTTCCAACGCCGAACTCGCCTGGTCGGCGATGCCGGAGGGAAGGGCGGCCCGAACGGATTCGAACCCGGCACGCCATTCGGTGAATGCGTCGGTAGCCGTTGTGATGTCGGTCAGGTCCGGATCGGTCTCGAGCAAAGGCAAGGTGAGAGCAGGCTCCAGGGCCGTGCGGTATGCGGTGGCGTCGATCAACTGACGGGAGGCGTCGATGGCCAGACCAGCAGCTTCCGCCGCCGTCGATCGATCATCGGAGGCGTCGGAGGGCAGATCCGCAGAAGCGGCGAACATCGCCCGAGCCCTATCGCCCATGGGGAGGAACACCGATGCGTCCTGGTTGGCATCGGGGAGGCGATCCAGGTCGAGACCGTTCACTAGCGGAGCGACGTCATCGATCGCGATCGCGAGGGCTTCCGCCTGCGACCGAACGTCGCCGAGTGCGGCTGCTGCGGAACTCGCCGGTTCCTGATAGAGCCAGTAGGCGAACCCCACCCCGGCCAAGAGGATTGCCACGAGCGATAGAACCATGGGCCAGCGAAAGCGGCGCCGGCCGAGGTGCTTGGTGCCGAAGGCGTCGGGTGTCCAGTCGAGCAGGGACGGGGCATGCAACTCGGTGGTCTCCCACATGTCTTTCACGAGCTCGCCCGTTGGCTCGCTGTGTGGGCTGTGGCGACCGAGCGGCACCGTTACGAGGGCTGTGACCTGCGACCCGTTGGTCCCGGGCGCCGCCGATTCACCCGCCGGCGCAATGGGGGGCGTGCTCCACGAGCGGGAAGGCGCGTCCAGAAACCCGAGGGATTCCATCGACGGGCTTCTCACGAAGCCGCGCCTGGATTGTGATGTGGCAGTCATCGGGAACACTCATTTACAGTCGTCAGGTCATCCCGCCCGATGCCCCGTGACTCCAGAATGCAAGCTAGTTTCATAAGACTCGATCCGGAAGTGGAAATTCCCTCGCGATCTCATATCGGCGACGCGGCGGTAGATCTTCAGGCCAGATATGAAGTGATTTTGGAACCGGGGGAGAGGGCCTCAGTCCCCACGGGAATCGCAGTAGCCATACCCGACGGATTCGCCGGCTTGGTCCTGCCCCGCAGCGGTCACGCTCAGCGCCTCGGGGTGGGTGTCGTCAACGGACCCGGGCTCATCGACTCCGGTTACCGCGGCGAGGTGTCGGTTCTCCTGATCAACCACGGATCCGAGAGGGTCAGCTTCTCCAAGGGCGAGCGGATTGCTCAGCTGGCGGTGGTCCCGATCCCAGATATCGAATGGGTGGAGGTCGAGAGACTGGATGAGACCTCCAGGGGCTCGGGCGGCTTCGGTTCGACCGGGTCGTGATGCTGTTTGGCTGGAATGGACGCACAGTTAGAATGCGTTGCCCGTGCGGAAGTAGCTCAGTTGGCTAGAGCGCAACCTTGCCAAGGTTGAGGTCGCGGGTTCGAATCCCGTCTTCCGCTCCGACGACTCGAGTCGTCCGGTCTCGGCGACGTGGCCGAGTGGTTAGGCGCGGGTCTGCAAAACCCGTCACACCGGTTCGATTCCGGTCGTCGCCTCCAAGGAGGGAACTCGGGCCCTTAGCTCAGCCCGGCTAGAGCGCTTGCTCGACACGCAAGAGGTCACTGGTTCAAGTCCAGTAGGGCCCACGAAAACTCCCGAACTAGGGGAGTTTTTCTTGTTGCTTGGGCGGTCAGTTGGACGCAGGGGGATGTTTCGCGTTCTCGAGCATTCCCGATCTCGACGGCATAGATTTGCGTCGTGACAACGCTGGGTGCGGAGTTCGAGGCTGCTCAACTGACCGCGGAGGCTCGCGCTCTGGGTGCGGACCTTTTCGCTCAGGCCGCTCGTATCTCGCCTCAGACTGTCGACGCTGTCGCCGCGGTGTTGTTCGCCCTCGACCACTCGTCCAGGGGTCGGCTACCCGGTGAGGCCGCAGCGGAGTTCGCCCGTCAGATGATGGCTGACGCAGCACTCAGGCACCGCAAGACGATCTCAGCGAACTACGGCCGTCATCTGTCGTAGGTGATGCCGTCGAGCATTGTCCGTGTCGTCTCGTGGGTCTCATTTTCGGTTTGAGATCGCGGACTAGCGGGTAGCGTTCACTCTGACCTTCATATGCCGGGTAGGGC
>JARDZU010000160.1 GCA_029240695.1 Acidimicrobiia bacterium
TTCGGCCAGACCGGCGAACGTGACCTCACCGGTGAGCCCGAACAGCAGCGACATCCCGTAGAGCAGGATCGCGGTGGAGAGGACGCCGAGGATGAAGTACTTCATCGAGGCCTCGTTCGACTTGGCATCCCCCTTCTTCCATCCCGCCAGGAGGTACAGAGGGCCTGTGGTGAGCTCGAGCCCGATGAACAGAATGATCAGGTCCCGGGACGAGGCCATCACGAGCGATCCGAGAACCGAGGCGAGGAGGAGGAAGTAGTACTCGCCCTGGTAGTAGCGCTCGGATTCGATGTAGTGGTGGGACATGAGAAGGACGATGTAGGCGGACACGATGAACAGACCCTTCAGGATCACTGCGAACTCGTCGACCACATATGAGCCGTCGAACATCGACCTGACAGTCCCGTCCGCGGCGAGCATGACGAGGGGCACGGCGGCGAGGGCGGTGCCGGCGACTGCCACGGTGGCGATCCAGAACTTTCGGGGGCGGGGCAGGATGAGATCGAGGGCGAAGACCCCGAGCATGGTGGCCACCACCACCAACTCAGGGGCAAGCGCGAAATAGTCGATCTCGAACGGCAAGCGTCAGCCCCCGGATCCCAACGAGGCCACAGTCTCCGAGTTGAAGATCATGTCGACGAGCGAGACCACACTGTCGGTAGTGGCGTTGAAGATCACCTTCGGATAGAAACCGATGACCACGATCAGCACGATGAGCGGAACCCAGGCGGTCATCTCGAAGCGATCGACATCACGGAACTCGTGGCCCTGCCATTCCTCCCCGGGCTCGCCGAGGTTCACCTGCTGGAGGAGATACAGCATGTAGGCAGCGGTCAACACGGTGCCGATGGCGCCGAGCACCATCGCGGTGCGGAACACACCGAGCGAGAGCCCTTCGAGGGGGTTGTAAGCCCCGATCAGGGACATGAACTCGCCCCAGAACCCGGCCAGCCCGGGCAATCCGAGCGAGGCCATGGCGGTGAAGGCGAGAATTCCGCCCATCACCGGCATCAGCTTCATGTTGCCCCCGAGACGCGACATTTCCCTGGTGTGGTAGCGGTGCGACATCGACCCTGCGAGGAAGAAGAGGAGCCCTGTGATCAAGCCGTGGGCCACCATCCCGATGATCGCGGCGTTGATGCCGACATCGGTCATGGTGGCGATCCCGAGCATCACGAACCCCATGTGACCGACCGACGAGAAGGCGATGAGACGTTTCATGTCGGTCTGGGCGAGACATGCGAGCGAGCCGTAGATGATTCCAATCACGGCCAGGATCGCGATGGCCGGGGCCCAGCTGGCGGCCTCCTCAGGAAGGATGGGCAGGGAGATCCTGATGAAGCCGTAGGACCCGAGCTTCAGCATGATCGCGGCGAGGAGGACCGACCCGACGGTTGGAGCGGCGGTGTGAGCGTCGGGGAGCCAGGTGTGGAGGGGCCACATCGGCACCTTGACCGCGAAGCCGAGGAACATGGCCAGGAAGACGAGGAAGGCGAACCGCCCGGTGAACGCCCCCGACGCTCCCAGGTCGGTCAGCTGCGGGATCGAGAAGGTGCGTTCACCCGATTCACCCGACTGGAAGTAGAGCGCGAGGAATCCCAACAGCATGAAGGCCGACCCGAAGAGTGTGAACAGGAAGAACTTGATCGCTGCATAGAGACGGGTCTGCACCTCGCGTCCGTAGCCGGGGATCTTCCGGGGGGATCGATCACCCCAGATCCCGATCATGAAGTACATCGGGAGCAGGACCACCTCGAAGAAGATGAAGAAGAGGACCAGGTCCAGGGCGAGAAACGTGCCGTTTAGCCCGGTGGCCAGGATCAGCATCAGGATCAAGAAAGTCTTGGGGTTGTGCGGCTCCTCCCAGTGGTTCCAGCTGTATATGACCGCCAGGACCATCACGAAGGTGGAGAGGACGAGGAGGGGCAGGCTGATCCCGTCGACACCGAGGTGATAGTTGGCGTTGATCGCCCCGATCCAGGGCAGATCCACCTCGAATTGATACGTGTTGTAGGGGAGTCCCGAGAAATCGAACTGTGCGATCACCCCGAGGGAAACGACAAACGCGGCCACGGCGACCAGCAACCCAGTCCCTTTCAAGGCCATCTCGTTGGTCTTCGGGATGATGCCGATTAGGAGCGCTCCGGCCAGCGGCAAGAACACGATGAGGGTGAGGGCCCAGGTTTCGAACAGTTCCATTTGCTCTCAGCTCTCCTATATCACGAAAACGAACAGGACGATCAGGGCCAGGGCACCCCCGACGAAACCGGCCGCGTATTGCTGGATCCGGCCGGTCTGCAGCTTGCGCAGCGCCGACCCGGCCCCATCTGCTCCGGCACCCAAACCATGGACCACTCCGTCGACGCCCCGCTGGTCGACCACTCCGTAGACGAACGAGCCGAGGCTCTTGGTGAGGAACGCCGCGCCGTTGACGATCGAGTCGATCACGTAGTCGTTGACCCAGTTGACGAATCGGGCGACCGGGCCCATGGTCCCCGCGGTGATGCCGTCGGCCAGGTCATCCACGTAGTACTTGTTGCGCAAGAGCGGATAGAGGGCGGGGACCTCGAATCGGTCGCGCTCCGCTTGGGTGGCCCGGTCCTTCCCCCAGACCATCCAGCCCAAGGCGATGCCGAGCAGTGCGGCGAACAAGCCGCTCCCGGCCAGCACCAGATCGATCGCCTCGGAGTGCTCGTCGCCCATCGGGACGACCCGGACGGCCAGCCACTCGCTGAAATTCCCGATGCCCGGGATCTCCCAGCCAGGGACGTTGAAGAAGCCGAAGAGAATCGACGGGATGGCCAGGGCGACCAACGGCACGGTCATTATGGCCGGCGCCTCGTGGGGGTGGCCGTGGCCCTTGTAATCGCCATGGAAGGTGAGGGCCACCGCTCTGGTCATGTAGAAGGCAGTTACGAACGCACCGGCGATTCCGATCCACATGACGGCGGTGTATCCCTCCATACCGAGAGCCACGAGGATCTCGTCTTTCGACCAGAACCCGGCAAGTGGCAGGATCCCCGCCAATGAAAGCGATCCGACCACGAAGGTCCAGTAGGTCCTCGGCATCGCCTTGCGGAGCCCACCCATGTCGCTCATGTTGTTGGAGTGGACGGCATGGATCACCGCCCCCGCTCCGAGGAAGAGGAGTGCCTTGAAGAAGGCATGGGTGAAAAGGTGAAAGAGCCCGGCCGTGTACCCGCCGGCTGCCATCGCAGTCATCATGTATCCGAGCTGGGACACCGTCGAGTAGGCGAGAACCTTCTTGATGTCGTCAGCGACCAGAGCAAGCAGACCGATGGCGAAGAGGGTGATCGCCCCGATAGCCACCATCCAAGGCCGGACGTCTGATGCGAGATACTCGAACAGTGGGAACACGCGTCCCATCAGGTAGACGCCGGCTGTGACCATCGTGGCCGCGTGCATCAGAGCCGACACCGGGGTAGGCCCGGCCATCGCATCCGGTAACCAAATGTGAAGGGGGAATTGGGCGCTCTTTCCCATCGCTCCGAAGAAGAGGAGCGCCCCACCGACGACTGCCACGGCCCCCAATGGCTCGGAGTGGTCGAAAGCAGCCGTGCTCATGTCGAAGAAATCAAACGTGCCAATGGCCAATCCGAGGATGATCGCCCCCAGGATCAGCCCGACGTCGGCGATCTTGTTGACCATGAACGCCTTGTTGCCGGCGTTCACGTTGGCCATGTCCTCCCAGTAGAAGCCGATGAGGAAGTACGAGGCCAGGCCCACGCCCTCCCACCCGATGATCAGCTGGATGAGGTTGGGGGCGCCTACCAGAATGAGCATCGAGCCGGCAAAGAGGGAGAAAGCAGCGAAGAACCAATCGACTCTTATGTCGTCCTTCATGTAGCCAACCGCGTAGATGAACACGATCAGGCCGACCACGTTGACCAGGAAGTACATCATGATCGACAGGCCGTCGACCGCCCATCCCAGCTCGAACACGAGATCGCTCCCGATCCGGGCGATCTCGAAGGTCTTCTGTGCGAGGACGCCCTCGGTCATGTTCATCACGAACAGGACAGTGCCCCAGAGGCTGTTGATGGCGAGAGCGCCGATGGCGATCTCGGCTCCGTGATACTTCATCCTCTTCCCGACAGCGAGAATGAGCAGGAAGGCGACCAGCGGGAGAACCAGCATGATCCCCGCGGTGTCCACCCAGAACCCCCCGGTGACACCTGCCTCTACCGCGTGCTCGGCCTCGGTGGCAAGGATCTGAAGTCGGCTCATCTGCCGACTCCAGATCGGTCATAGGTCGTTGGTGGTGGGCGGTGGGTGAGACCTATTACGTAAAACCTATGACCTAGAACGGTGAGCGAGCGCAGCGAGCGAGCCATTTTCACCACCGCATCAGATCGAGCTCGTCGACATTGGCCGACTTCCGGTTGCGGAAGATCATCAAGACGATGGCGAGGCCGATTCCCACTTCGGCGGCGGCCACGGTGATCACGAACACGGCGAAGACCTGGCCGATTGCCTCGGAGGTCCTGAGCACCGCTTCGAAGGCGATGAGGTTGATGTTGACCGCGGCCAGCATCAGCTCGACCGAGAGCAGGATCAGGACGATGTTGCGCCGGACGAGCAACCCGTAGATGCCCAAGGAGAACATCGCCGCGGCCAGGATCAGGAACTGATTCAGGAGCATCAGACTGCTCCCCGCTCTTCTTCCTCGAGAGGGCTCAGGTCTCGTCGGGCGATGGTGACCCCACCGATCAAAGCGGCGAGGAGGATGAAAGAGACCACCTCGAAGGGAATCACGAACCGACCCAGCAGGGCCAGCCCGAGGACCTCGGTCGAGGTCGCCTCGCCCAGGTCCGCTATCTCGGTGCTTCCGAAAGCGTCTAGAGACGCCCAGCCGAGGAGTAGGAAGGTGGCGCCCGAGAGCAAGGCAGGCAAGAGCTTGTTCGGCGAGTCGAGCCCGACGTCTTTCCCGGTGGGCGCTCGCGTGATCATGATCCCGAAGAGGAAGAGGACGAGGACCGCCCCGATGTAGACCAGGACCACCACCCAAGCGACGAACTCGGCGGACAACATCAGGAACAGCACGGCAGTGCCGCCGAGGGCCGCGACGAGGAACAGGGCAGCATGCACCACGTTCTTGGCCGTCACCACTTTCAGCGCTGAAAGCAAGGTCAAGAATCCGACGACAAGGAACACCCAATTGACGGGTGCGCCGATCCAGTCAGCGAAGCTCATTTCTCCAACTCCGGGTCGGGCGGCACGGTCTCGAGCCAGTCCTGGAGCCGGTCCATGTCGTGGAGCATCTCCCCCATCCGTGTCTCGGAGTACTCGTACTCCGGCGACCAGAACAGGGCATCGAAGGGACAGACCTCGACGCAGATCCCGCAGTACATACACAAGGCGTAGTCGATGTCGAACCGATCGAGTGTGGCCCGAACCTTCACCCGCCCACCCGGGGTGGAGGGCGCCTGCTCCTCCTTGTGTCCCTCGATGTAGATGCACCAGTCCGGGCAGTTGCGGGCGCAGAGCATGCACACCGTGCACGCCTCCTGGTCGAGGGCGATGACACCCCGCGCCCGGGGCACCGGGGTCTCCTTGACCTTGGGGTAGTTGACAGTGGCCAGGTACTTCCCGGGGCGGAAGATGGTGCGGAACATCGTGTAGATGGTCACCCATAGGCCTTTGACCATCCCCATGCCCGGGAACACCCGTCGCTTGGTGGGGGTGCTAGTGGTCACAGATACACCTTGAATGCCCCGGTGAGGATGATGTTGGCCAGAGCCAACGGAATGAGCACCTTCCAGGCCAGGTTCTGGAGCTGGTCCTCGCGGAAGCGGGGGAAGGTCCAGCGGAACCAGATCATGGTGAACACGAGGAGGAAGGTCTTGCCGAGGAGGATCACCGGCCCGGCGTAGGCAAGCACGTCCTCGGGTATCCCCGGCAACCAGTAACCACCGAGAAAGAGGGTCACCGCGATCGCCGACAGGGAGAACATGTTGGCGAACTCGGCCAGGAAGAAGAAGAGGAACCGAAACCCGGAGTATTCGGTGAGATACCCCATCACCAGCTCGGATTCCGCGATAGGCATATCGAACGGGATCCGGCTCAACTCGGCGAGCGCCGCGATCATGAAGATCCCGAAGCCGATGAATTGCAGGACCACGTAGGGATAGCCGGCAGAGATCTGGGCTTCGACGATCCCGCTCATGCTCATGGTCCCGGCCAGCATCACCGAGCCGATCACGGCCAGCACCAGAGGCAACTCGTAGGCGATGAGCTGGCCCGCCGCCCTGAGCCCTCCCATCAGGGAGTACTTGTTGCCCGATGACCATCCCGCCATCAGGACGCCGACTGTGCTCAGGGAGGAGATGGCGAGGGCGTAGAAGATGCCCACCTCGAGGTCGCGGAAGATCAGCCCTGGCCCGAACGGGATGATGACCAGTATGGCGACCGTGCTGACCAGCACCAGAACCGGGGCGAGCTTGAACACCGGGCGGTCGGCCTCATCGGGGATGAGGTCCTCCTTTTGGAAGAACTTGACACCGTCGGCAATCAGCTGAGCCCAGCCCCATCTTCCACCGGCGAAATAGGGACCCATTCGGGCCTGCATCTTTGCCGAGAGCTTGATCTCGGCGAACCCGATGAC
>JARDZU010000028.1 GCA_029240695.1 Acidimicrobiia bacterium
CGATGGGATCGGGACCCGGGATGCTGCGGAAGAGATTCGAGGTTCCGTTGTCTCGGTCGATGAGCGCCGGCCGCTCGGGGATGATGAGTTCTGGCCTGAGGACCTGATGGGGCTGAGTGTCTTCGACGAGTCGGGCGAGCTGGTCGGGGTGGTCGAGGGGGTTGTCTTCGGGCCCGGGCAGGATCGGCTGGTGATCGCAATCGAGGCCGGGACCAGATTCGAGATCCCTTTCGTGGACGAGTTGGTCCCGGTGGTCGACATCGACGCACGACGAGTCGAGATCAAGTCGATCCCGGGATTGATCGAGCCGGGATGACACGATCCGTCAACCATTAAATTGAGTGCGTGATCAAATTCCTCGACTGGAGGACACCATGTCCGACGCAGTGATCGTCGCCACCGCCCGCTCGCCGATCGGCCGTGCATACAAAGGATCACTCATCCATGTCCGAGCCGATGACCTGGCGGGCTTTGCCATCGATGCCCTCATGTCGAAGGTTCCGGAGGTGGACCGAGCCTCGGTAGCCGATGTGATGGTCGGATGCGCCCTGACCCATCACGAGCAGGGATTCAACGTGGCCCGACCCGCTTCTCTACTCGGTGGCATGCCGGAGAGCGTCCCCGCCACCACGGTCAATCGCTTCTGCGCCTCGTCGTTGCAGACGATCCGCATGGCCTTTCATGCCATCGAACGGGGCGAAGGAGACACCTATGTCGCCGGAGGCGTCGACTCGGTGACTCGGACCTATGGAAAGGGGTTCGACAGCGACGACCTCAATCCGCGTTTCACCGACGAGAGCCGCGACGACTTCATCGACCAGGTCTACATCCCCATGGGAAACACCGCCGAGAACGTCGCCGAGCGGTACGGAATCACTCGGGAGCGCATGGACCAGTTCGCCAAGCGATCACAGGATCGGGCGGTCGAGGCACAAAAGAACGGTTTCTTCGACCGGGAGATCACTCCGATCGAAGTGCCCGACGGTCGCACCATCGCCGCGGACGACGGGCCCCGCCCGAACACCACCATCGAGAAGCTCGCCGAGCTCCCACCGGTGTTCAAGCCCGACGGCACGGTGACCGCGGGCAACTCGTGCCCGCTCAACGACGGATCGGCCGCGGTCCTGGTTATGTCCGGTAACAGGGCGTCGGAGATGGGGCTGCAGCCGATGGCCCGGATCATCGCCTCGTCTGTCGTCGGTCTGGAGCCGGAATACATGGGGATGGGACCGGTCGGTGCGGTGAGAGCCGTCCTTGCACAGGCCGGGATGGAACTGGAGGACGTCGACGTCATCGAGATGAATGAGGCGTTCGCCGCCCAGGTCCTGGCCAGCGTCGACCAGCTGGGCATCGACATGGATCGGCTGAACCCGCACGGCGGTGCGATCGCACTCGGCCACCCGTTCGGGATGACGGGCGCTCGCATCATGGGAACATTGATCAACGACCTCCAGACCCTCGACAAGACCATCGGCCTCGAGACCATGTGTGTGGGCGGCGGTCAGGGGATGGCGATGATCGTGGAGCGCCTCAACTAGCGGTTCCGGTGTCATCAGGCACCCGGGTCTCTCCCCGGGCCCACGCCGTCACCTCTCTCACCCGGTCGTGACCGCTGTTCACCGCCAGCATGAGGAAGTCCCCTGAAGCGAACACGGTATCCGGCGTGGGGATGGCCGCCTTGTGATCGCGGATCATGGTCGTGATCAGCATCCCCTCGGGCGGCGGGTTCTCGCTGAGCCTGGTGCCGACGAGGGCGAGGTCGTCGGTCACCTCGATCTCGATGAGATCGACGTCCACGTCCTCCAGCTCCACCGCCTCCGCGATGGACTGCCAGGCAGGCCGATCGACGACGAGACCGAGGCGCTTGGCCAGCGGCCCAATCGTCGTCCCCTGGAGGAGAGCCGACACGACCACGACGAAGAACACAAGGTTGAAGATGGTTTCACCGGCAGCGACCCCGGCAGTGGCCGGGAACGTGGCGAGGACGATCGGTAGCGCGCCACGCAGACCGGCCCAGGAGAGAAACGTCATCTCCTTCCAGGACAGCCGGAAGGGGAGCATGGCGAGGACCACGGATAGCGGTCTCCCGACCAGCAACAGGATGGCAGTCACCGCCAACGCCGGGATGGCGACCCCGGGCAGCTCAGCCGGGAAGACGAGCAGACCCAGCAGGAGGAAGAGGGCGATGTCGGCCCCATTGGCCAGACTGGCGTGGAAGCTCCGCACCACCCGGCGGTGACGAGGGGCGAGGGCGCCGATCATGAGCCCGCAGATGTAGACCGCCAGGAACCCCGAGCTTCCGACGTAGGAGGCGACGGCGAAGGTGAGCCCGGCCATGGCCAGCGCCAACAACGGATAGAGGCCCGAGGACCTCAGGCGCAGCCGTAGCAGCCTGCTGCCGATCCAGCCCCCAAGCAGGCCCACGGCGATGCCCCCGAACAGCTGCCTTGCACCAAAAACCAGCCAGTCCTCGATACCGGGGCTCGATCTGGTCACCTCGATGAGCCCGATGGTGAGGAGGATCGCAAAGGGGTCATTGACTCCCGACTCGATCTCGAGGATGCCGGCCAGCCGCTTCGGGATGGGCGTCCGACGCACGACGTCGAACACGACCGCCGCGTCGGTGGAGGCCACGACCGCCCCGATGATGAGGGCCGTCTCCCATCCGGTGTCGAAGAGAAGTTGCCAGCCCGTAGCGACCACTCCGGCTGTGACAAGGACGCCGACGTTGGCCAGGACGAAACCCGGGACGCCCGACTCCCGCAGGACGGACGGCTTGGTGGTGAGGCCGCCCTCGAAGAGGATGATCATGAGGGCGATGACGCTTATGTCCCTGACCATCGCCATGTCGCTGACTTCGACCAACCCGAGGACGTCGCTTCCGAAGAGGATGCCGATCCCGAGCGAGAGGAGGGCCGCGGGCACCCTGAGCCGATCGGAAGCTCCAACTATGAGGACTCCGATGACCATGAGCCCGGCCGCGACGAGCAGGACACTCTCGACCGGCAGATGATCAAGCGTCATGTTGTCGGTGCTTGGTCGATGGACATGTCAACTCTCCGGATGAGCCGGGGAAATGGCCCAGGAGCCGAGGATATCGGCCATGAATGCCCCGCCCTAGCCTTCCGAACGTGCGGATCAACATCGTGACGATGTTTCCCGACTTCTTCGATGGGCCTTTGGGGGTCTCCATCGTGAGCCGGGGCATCGAGGCCGGGATCATCGAAGTGGTCCTGCTCGACCTGCGCGAGCACGGCGTGGGCCGGCATCGCCAACTGGACGACGCACCCTTCGGTGGTGGGCCGGGGATGGTGATGATGGTGGAGCCGTTGGCGGCCGCTTTGGAGCCGCTGGCCGGCACTCACCGCGTCCTGTTCACTCCGGCCGGAGAGCCGCTCACACAGCCCACGTTGGACCGTTGGGCCGGGCTGACCGAGATCACGTTCGTCTGCGGTCGCTTCGAAGGAGTCGACCAGAGGGTGGTCGACAACTACATCGACGAGGAGACCTCCTTGGGCGACTTTGTCGTCGCCGGTGGCGAGGTGGCCGCGGCGCTTGCGATCGAGGGAATTGCCCGGTTGCTCCCTGGCGTCGTGGGCAATCCCGATTCGACTGAAAGCGAGTCTTTCCGGGATGGTTTGCTCGAGGAGCCGGTGTACACCCGGCCTGCCGACTTCAAGGGGTGGGAGGTGCCCGAAGTGCTCCTCTCCGGCAATCACGCCGTGATCGAGCAGTGGAGAAGGGAGCAACGCGTGCGGCGCACCAGGGAGCGCCGACCAGACCTGCTGCCGGATGGCGAGAGTTCAGAGACCTGATACAATTCGCCGCGGCCGGGACTACCGAGCTACTCCCGGCGCCTCTAGGAGTCCTCCATGAACGATCTTCACGTAGTTGAGAGCGCGCACGTCCGCGACGATATCCCCGATTTCCGGGCCGGCGACACCGTCAAAGTGCACGTCCGCGTGGTCGAAGGAGGCAGAGAGCGCGTGCAGATCTTCGAGGGTCTGGTCATTGCCCGCAACCGGGCGGGGGCACGGGCCTCCTTCACCGTCCGCAAGCTGAGTTTCGGGGTCGGCGTCGAGCGAGTTTTCCCGGTTCATGCCCCGATCATCTCCAAGATCGAGGTCGTCCGCCGTGGCGATGTCCGTCGCTCCAAGCTCTACTACCTGCGCGATCGGGTCGGAAAGTCGGCCCGCATCAAGGAGCTTCGCGACTGATCTCGCACGACACGAGCCCCATCGACGAGGAGACGGTCCCAGAGACGCCGAAACGCCGGCGTTCGTTCCTCGCCGAGCTGCCCGGATTGCTCCTTACCGCCCTGACCATTGCGGTCATCATCAAGACCTTCCTCATACAGCCGTTCTGGATTCCGTCGGAGTCGATGCTTCCCACCATCGAGGTCAACGACCGGGTCATGGTGAACAAGCTGGCTTATCAATGGGGCGAGCCTCAGCGTGGCGACATCGTCGTCTTTCGTGATCCTCGCGAAGAGGAAGTCGAAGAGTCGATCCCGGAAGCCGTGATCCGGTCCGTCCTGGAGGCGGTCGG
This sequence comes from Acidimicrobiia bacterium, assembly GCA_029240695.1. Classification (GTDB taxonomy): domain Bacteria; phylum Actinomycetota; class Acidimicrobiia; order Spongiisociales; family ZC4RG35; genus JARDZU01. The sequence continues at coordinate 4,549 of JARDZU010000028.1, forward strand.
CATCCGCACGCGGGGTCACGAGGATCTGATCAAACGGGTGATCGGTCTGCCGGGCGAGACGATCGAGGTGACGAACAATCAGATCGTGGTGGACGGGACTCCGCTCGAGGAGCCCTATCTGCCCGAGGTCTTCATGCCCGACGAGCCCGCCATCACCGTTGCCGACGACGAGGTGTTCGTGATGGGCGACAACCGCGACGCGTCCTTCGATAGCAGGCGATTCGGCCCCATACCGCTCGAGGACCTCATCGGGAAGGCCTTCGTCACCATTTGGCCCATTTCACACATCGGCGGTCTGTAGTGGCCCGTCGAAGAAATATGGGCGGTGTCTCTCCGGCCCTCGAGGCCCCTGGCGGCGTCGAAGTGCTCGTCGCAGCTCCCCGGCTGCGACTGCGCGCTTCTCCTGGCCAGATGACCCGATGTCTCGGAGACACCCTCGCCCTATTTCTCCGACAGACCACTAGAAAAACGTCACACCGGATTGTTAGCCGTTAAGTAACGAGCCGTGCATATGATCTTTTGTCGGCCTGTGTGAAGAGGAGAGCATGGAAGAAGACCTGGAGCGGTACGAATCCGAGGTTGAGCTCAAGATCTACAAGGAGTATCACGACGTCCTTCCGATGTTCCGGTATGTCGTGGAGACCGAGCGCCGCTTCTACCTCGCAAATCATGTTGACCTCCAAGTGCGCGAGGCCAACGGATCGGTCTTCTTCGAGGTCGAGATGAAAGACGCATGGGTATGGGACATGTTCCGACCGGCCCGGTTCCTGGAGCACGTCAAGGTCATGACATTCCGCGACGTGAACGTCGAAGAGTTGGAGAAGCAAGAGATCTCGATCTGACCGATCGGGCGGTAGTGGGCGCGGCAGGCGAGCGGATCGCCGCCAGATTCCTAACCGGCCATGGGCTCGATCTCGTCGGCCGCAATCTCAAAGTCGGTCGCGGTGAGCTCGACCTCCTCGCTCTGGATCGGGGACAACGCGTTGTCGTCGAGGTGAGAGCCATCACCTCCGATCGAGACCCCATCGATGCCATCGGCCCTGGCAAGCGACGACGCGTCACACGTCTGGCAGCGGCGGCAGGTGCCTCTCGTGTCGACTTCCTTGGTGTCCGGATCGGGCCTGATGACGTGGTGATTCACTGGGTTCCGGGCTGTGGTTGACTGCCCGGCCATGTCTCTTGGTCACCCCTTCACGTGAACTTCGCCGATCCTGCGATCAAAATCGAGGGCCTGGTCAAGCGTTACAAGTCGACCACAGCGCTCGACGGATTCGATTGCGTGGTGCCCTCGGGAGCGATAACGGGGTTGCTCGGGCCCAACGGGGCGGGCAAGACGACCCTATTTCGCTCTCTCCTGGGTCTCACGAGGACTGACGCCGGGAGCATCGTCGTCCTCGATCAAGAGATCCCACGAGGCCTGGTAGAGGTGACAAAGAAAATCGGCGCCATCATCGAGGAGCCGGGTCTGATCAGGGCACTCACCGGGCGGGTCAACCTCCAGGTGGCGGCCGACCAATTGGGCTTCGGCCACGACCGCATCGATGAGATGCTCGAATTCGTCGGCCTACAGGCCGACGCCGGGCGAAAGATCGACGAGTACTCGAAGGGGATGCGGCAGCGTCTCGCTCTGGGCGCTGCGCTGATCGGAGATCCTCAGCTTCTGCTTCTCGATGAGCCCCTCGACGGTCTCGACCCTGCCGGGCAGATGGCTTTTCGGGCACGTCTTCGTGACATTGCCGATAGCGGCCAGACCGTTGTCGTCTCGAGCCATGACCTGGCGGATATCGAGGCCCTCGCCGACTACGTGGTGGTCCTGAACCACGGGAAGCTGGTCACAGAAGGGCCTTTGGAGGAGATGCTCTCCGGCGGCGCGACGCGGGTTGTCACCGACGGAGCGGCCGCCGCCATGGAAGCCCTGTCGGCAGCCGGAATGGGTGTCAGGCAGGACGGCAGTGGGCTGATGGTCGAGGAGAACGACGGGAGCCGGGTGGTCAGGGTGTTGGCCGCGGCTGGCATCTATCCCAAGGAGGTCAGGCCGGCCCGATCGACCCTGGAGTCGGTGTTCCTCGGCATGACTGGTGAGGAAGACCGGTGAGTCTCCTTCATGCCGAGTATCTGAAGCTGAGCCGCCGCAGGCTCTACTACATGATGGTGGTCATCCTGGCCGCCCTGGTCGGGTTGCTCGCCTTCTTCTTGTTGATCTTCGCCCAGATCGCACCCGACCTGGCCGAAGACGTGCCGCTGCTGAGGAAACCAATCGCCTACATCTTTGGCGCCCAGCAAGTGGCAGGGCAGACGTGGTTCCCGCTGATCCTGGCTGTCGTGATGCTGGGGAGCGAGTTCGGGAGCACGGTATGGGCCACGGCGCTGACCAGGGATCCCCGACGGGTCGGTCAGATCTCGGCCCGCTTCGTGGTCCTGGCCCTCGCTTCGCTGCTCGCGATCACTGCCGGCATCGCAGGTTGGTCGATTGTCACCGCAATTGCAGTACCGGGAGAGGGTGGCCCGAGTGTCGACGAGTGGCTGAACCTGGTGTGGAAGGTCGGACTGATCGAGCTGGCGTGGACCGCCATTGGCCTCGGCGCCGTAGCTCAGCTCCGATCAGTCGGGCCTGCGATCGGCGCCGCCCTTGCCCTGTACTTCATCGACCCGATCCTCGGCCTCTGGGGACCTTGGGAAACCGTGTCCCTGTCGGCGGCCAGCAGCGCCCTTTTCCAGATCGACATCCCCGGCGGGTTCGGTGCATTCGTTCCCGGGACGGACCTGTCCCTGCCTCATGCGGTGACTGTCATGTTGGGCTGGACTGCTCTCGGTCTGTTCCTCACCTGGTGGGGTCTTCACCGTCGCGATGCCTGACCGGGCTCACAATGGTGATCAGCTCCTCCACAGCGGAGAGGACGGGCGCGGACCGCGTGAAAATGCTGAGATGATCCCCATCGAACTGCAGACGAGCCCAACCCCGTCTCCCGGCTTCGGCATACTCCACGTCGTAGGCCGTGCTCAGCCGGAGATAGCCGCAGTTGCGGTCCGACCAACCTTCGGGGACGGGGACTGCCTCGTCGAAGAAGGACCTCGGCACGATTGGCATGTCACTCGACAAGCGTGAGCGGTCTTCCGGTTCGGGTAGCAAGTCGGAGACCGTCGCCTCCGGCCACCATTCGATCCATGGACGGAGTTTCCCGTCGACGACCTGATCGTCGAGCAGTCGTGTCAGCGACGGTGATGTCCGGTGCTCTCCCTGAAGGGGCGGCACCACGGCATCGATGAAGAGCACTTCGGTTGCTCCAAGCCGATGGGCGATCTCGGGGAGAAACACGCCAGCGCCCGAATGGCCGATCACAACTGGCTCCGATCCGAGATCTTCCCCGACCTCGACTGCGGTTTCGACGAGGGCCTCCCAGCGGGGTGGTTGCGCGGTGCTGGCGCTCGTCAAGTCAGGGAGCGCGATCGCATAGCCGGCTTTGGAGGCCACGTCCCCAAAGGGGCGCCAGCATGACGGTCCGAGCAGCGGGCTATGGACGAGCAGGAAGGCTTCGCCTCTCATCGGCACTAGGTCCGAGCGCCGAACCGACGACGCATCTCCTTGTGCCAACAGCCGTGATGCCAGTGCCGGCGTAGGTCGGGTTCGTGGTCGGGCACGACCACCAGATGAAACGTGCCGGGAGGGATGATCGTCGAGCAGCCGGGGCAGACGTACTCCTTGCGCGCCGCATAGGGCTGCACCGGGGAGACGGTCACCCCGAGAAGATCGCCCACGCCAGGACCGCGAAGATCGCCGCGAACGCCACCACCACCGCAACGATGTCAGCGGTGCTCTTTTCGTGATCGCGAAAAGGGTTGAACCCCATGCCTGGAACGGTAACCACGCCCCGCGCTGTCTACCGTCATCGCGGTGACCTGGTTGCATCCCGACGATCGCGGACTGGTGCGCTGGCTCACGATCGACCGTCCCGATCGAAAGAACGCCATCCCGTTCGATGGCTGGCCTGAGCTGCGGATTGCCTTCGACGATTTCGAGGGGTCTGAGCAGCGGGTGCTTGTCGTCACCGGCGCCGGAGGGGAGTTCTGCGCCGGCGCCGACCTGGACCCATCGCGGGTGGATCGGCTCCAATCCGTCGAGGATCGCCACTCGAGGATGAAGGAGGTGGCCGCTGCCGCGATGGCCTTGCACCGGTTGACCAAGCCCGCCCTCGCTGCGGTCGATGGGGTGGCAGTCGGGGCGGGCCTGAACCTCGCCCTCGGATGTGACGTTGTGGTCGCCACCGAGCGCGCCCGATTCTCCGAGATCTTCGTGAGGAGAGGGCTGACCGTTGACTTCGGCGGGTCCTGGCTGCTGCCACGAATCGTCGGCATGCAACGGGCCAAGGACCTGGCGTTGTCGGGGCGGATCGTCGATGCCGATGAGGCGCAGCGGATCGGGCTGGTCACTGAGGTCGTCCCGGTGGATGTCCTCGAAGATCGGGTCACCGAGATCGCCGATGGCTTCCTGGCCGGGGCGCCCGTGGCCCAGATGTTCGCCAAGCAGTCCCTAAACGCCAGCTTCCAGATCGGGCTCGCCGATGCCCTCTCCTGGGAGGGTGAGGCTCAATCCGTCGCCCTCGGCACAGAGGATGCCGCCGAGGGATTGCTCGCCTTTCTCGAGAAGCGGGACCCGGAATGGAAGGGTCGATAGGGCGATAGAAACTTCTCAAATTTTCTTTCTGTTTGGCTGTTTTTGACCTGTTTCTGTCACACGCGGTTCGTACGTTTGGGCTATGGAACGGGAGGGTTTCTCGAACGATCAGGTGGACCAGGTGTTGGGTCACTTGTTCTCCGGATTGGCAGTCTTCTATGCGGAGATCTGTGAATGGTTGATCGATGCTGATTTGAGCCAGCGGTTTCTGGCGGATGGGGCTCGGACTCTTCCGGAGTGGGTTTCGGCCCGGTTCGGTCTTCGTCATTCGACTGCTGCTCAGTTGGTCCGGGTGGCCCGTCGTCTCCAGGATCTGCCTCGGCTCCGGGAGATGTTCGCGACCGGTGAGTTGAGTCTGGATCAGACCGATGCCATCTCGAAGCTGGTAAGTCCGGAGACCGAGGAGGCGGTGATTGAAGAGTGTTTGGGTTTGTCCAACGCGGCGTTGGATCGTGCCGCGAGACGGGCCAACCCGCCGTCGACGGCCGAGGAGCGGGAGGCGTGGCGGGAGAGGTGGTTGTCGATCCAATACACCCTGGACGGGATCAGAGCTCATATGAATGCTGATCTGCCAGGTGTGGAAATGAGCCTGGTCGAATCTGCGATCCGGGAGCGGGCGGATCGGATGCCACCCAATCCTGATTCGGGGATCTTCGATCCGTATCCGCAGCGGATGGCCGACGGATTAGTCGAACTGTCCACCACGACTGGTGATGAACACGCTTCTGGTCCGACTCAAATCGTGGTCCATGCCGATTTGGACGCTCTCATCGAGAGCTCGGAGACCGGGGTGGCCGAGGTTCAGGGTGGTCCGGTGATCGCCAACGAGACCGCCCGCAGACTCTCCTGTGACCCTCTGGTCGAATGTGCCGTCTACGACCACACCAAAGTGTTGGGGATCGGACGTCGTTCCCGTTTGATCCCGGCCTGGTTGCGTCACCAACTCTGGCATCGTGATGGTGGCTGTCAGTTCCCCGGTTGTGGCACCAGAAACTTCGTTCAGGCCCACCATCGGACCCATTGGGCTGACGGTGGACCCACCGATCTGGACAATCTGATCCTGCTCTGCGGATATCACCACCGGTTCCTCCACGAACACGGATGGGTTATCGAAGACGACGGATGCAGGAAACACGTCTTCCGGAGATCCGACGGTCAGATCTACCCACCAATCCGACCCAGGCTCGACCCCCGACTCCGGGTCCTGGTTGGACAACGAACTTAAGGGCCACCGCCCCCGCACCGTCTCAGTCCTCCCCGATGTCCTCGTTCCACAGTTCAGGCCGGGCTTCGATGAACCCGGTCATCATGTCGACACATCGCTGGTCGTCGACGACGACGACTTCCACCCCGTTGACACGGAGCAGGTCCTCACCGCCGAGAAAGGTTCGATTCTCCCCGATCACGACCCGGGGGATCCCGTAGAGCAGGATCGCCCCAGTGCACATGGGGCACGGGGAGAGAGTGGTGTAGATCGTGGATCGCCGATACTCGGAGGCGACGAGTCGGCCGGCATTCTCCAGGGCATCCATCTCACCGTGGAGGATCGGGCTGCCCTTCTGAACCCGTCGGTTGTGCCCGCGACCCACGATGTGGTCATCGAGGACGAGCGCCGACCCGATTGGGATCCCACCTTCCGCCAGACCGAGCCCGGCCTCGTCGATGGCGGCGTCGAGAAACGGGTCGGGCACGAGCAGATGCTACGTGCCCGACCCCGAAGGTCGAGCAACCGGGGGCTGGCCGGCGGACCCCATTGCACGGGCGGTTGAGCCCGCCATCGCTCCGAATAGATAGCCTTGGCAGGGTGCGATTCGGCCTCAACTTCCCGAATTTCGGACTGTACGCGGAGCCCGGGTTGCTGGTCGACCTTGCGATCGCCGCCGAGGAGGCGGGCTGGGATGGGTTCTTCGTCTGGGATCACATCGTCGTCGATGACGGTATGCCGGTGGCCGATCCGTGGGTGTTGCTCGGGGCGATCGGACAGGCCACGAGCAGAGTGCACATCGGCCCGATGGTGGCCGCCCTGCCCCGGCACCGCCCCTGGGAGGTGGCCCGGCGAGCTGTGACGCTGGATCTGCTGACCGGAGGGCGAATGATCCTGGGTGTCGGTATCGGGTACTGGCCAGAGGTCGAGTTCGGCACCTTTGACGATCCGACCGACGCCAGAGAACGCGCAGACATGCTGGACGAGGCTCTCACCATCATCCAAGCCGTGTGGTCGGGCGAGGCCTTCGACTTCGAAGGGGAGCACTACACGATTGCCGAAAACCGATTCGCCCCTCGGCCACTAGGCAAGATCCCGATCTGGGTGGCCGGGATGTTGCCCAACCTCCGACCCTTGCGTCGTGCGGCACGCTTCGACGGTGTGGTTCCGATGCGGAGCGACGAGCAGCCGCTGGACCCCTCCGATGTGGCGATGATCGCCGGTTACGTCAAGACGCATAGAGAGGGCGATGAGGCTTACGACGTCGTGATCGGTGGGCCGCCCACTGTCGACATCGAGGCTTTCGAGCAGGCGGGTGCCACCTGGATTCTCAGCGGGCCTGACCTGGACGACGAGCCGGTTGAAGAGACGATCGCCTGGCTGCGGAGCGGTCCCCCGCAGCTGGGTTAGGAGGCGGGCAGTGGCTGGCCGGCGGCGAAGGCGTTCAACACCTCGGTCGCCGCAGGATCGTCCCGCACTAGATACGACACCCCGCCCTCTTCTGCGCCGACGACGGGGAGGGTCATTGATTCGGTGACACCGGCAGAGCGCATAGCCCACCCGGTCCCCGCCAGATCGAAGACGGTCAGGCCGGAGTCGGCGGTGAGATGAGAGCCAACGGCGGTCACCACGAGAGGACTGCGGACCAGACCTGAAGGTGACGACGCCGCAGCCATGATCTTGGTCAGAACCTCGCGCTGCCGGGCGGCACGAGCAACATCGCCACCTCCCTGAGCTACCCACTCCCCATCTATCTGTTCCTCGTAACTGCGGGAACGGGCATACGCCAAAGCGGTCGCGCCATCGACTGTTTGCACGCCGGCCCCGATATCCAACCCCGACTTGGCATCACGGGCCGGATAGGGGATGTCGAGCTCGATGCCACCCAATGCGTCGACGATCCCGGCAAAACCTCCAAACTCCACTTCGAGATAGTGGTTCGGCCGTACCCCGGTGGCGTTGGCAACTGTGTCCACGAGGAGATCAGGGCCGCCGAAGGCGTAGGCCGCGTTGACCTTGTTCACTCCCTGGCCAGGTATCTCGACCCTGAGGTCGCGGGGTATCGACAGCAGCTGTCTCCGCCCATCCACCACCTGGGCCAGGATGATGACGTCGGCACGGGCGCCGCTGAAGTCACCGAAGCTCCCTTCCAGGTCGTCGGGAAGATTCTCGCGGCTGTCGCTGCCAACGATGAGATAGACCCCGTCACCCGCTGCCAGCGAGGGCATCGGCCCGGCGTCTTCCATCTGAAAGTCCGCCAGAAAGGTGAGGGCGACCAGGGTTGCAGCTGCGAGAACCAGAAAGATGAGGAGCCGAATCGTCCATCGCTGGCCAGAGCTGTAGCGACGGCGACGGGTATTCGGCGGCGCAGGGCCAGGCGAGGTCCTGGTAGTGGGGTTGTGACTCATACGATCGGCACCAACGTGCCGGGAAGACGGTAAACCTGACCTAACACTTAGTCGCGTACTTCGGCACGCACCCCTTCCAACGACGTCAGGCCTCTCGTAGGTTCGGGCCATGTACGCGGCAGCCACCTCGGTGGCCCTCGTGGGGGGAGAGGCGCGACCAGTCCGAGTCGAAGCCCATGTCGGACGTCAGAGCGAGGCCTTCAAACTCTCCGGTCTCCCCGACACCGCGGTGCGAGAGGCAAAAGACCGTGTTCGAGCCGCGGTCGCCTCCGCCGGAATCCGCTTTCCCAATCGGACGGTCACGGTGAACCTCGCTCCGGCCGACCTTCCCAAGGGAGGGACGGATTATGACCTGCCGATCGCCCTCGGAATCCTTGCCGCCAGCAAGGAGATCCCCCCACTACGCGACGCTGTTGTCGTCGGCGAACTTGCTCTCGACGGTGCTGTCAGAGCGGGATCCCACGCCTTCGGAGCCGGCGTGCTGAGTGCCAGGCAGCAGGTGCCGTGCCTCGTCGCCACGGCCGTCGTCGGTGAGGCGGCATCAATCCCCGGGGCCACCGCCTATGGGGTCGCCAGCCTGGCGGACGCGGTCGACCTTCTCAGGGGAGGTCTGGGGACCGTGGAGCCGGCACGACCAGGTGCTCCAATATCCGAGGAGCGGGCGCCAGACCTCGCCGATATCAGGGGCCAGCCGATGGCGAGGCGGGCACTCGAAGTGGCGGCAGCCGGCGGCCACCACCTGCTCATGCATGGCCCACCCGGATCGGGCAAGACCATGTTGGCGCGGCGGATCATCGGCATCCTCCCACCACTCGAGATCGCAGACGCGGTTGAGACGGCGATGCTTTGGGCTGCAGCGGGCCGGCGCCGCGGCCTGGTCGTCACCCCACCTTTTCGAGCTCCCCATCACACCGCCTCCAAGGCGGCCCTCGTGGGCGGCGGAAGCGGCAATCCGGTCCCAGGCGAGGTGTCGCTATCCCACAGAGGTGTGCTTTTCCTAGATGAGTTGGCCGAGTTTCCTCGCAGTCATCTCGACACGCTCCGCCAGCCGTTGGAGGAGGGTGTCGTATCTGTGGCCCGCCGGGGATCCTCCCTCGATTTCCCGGCTTCGTTTCAGCTCCTGGCTGCGACCAACCCGTGTCCCTGCGGATATTTCGGCGACGGCCGCCGGCCGTGTGACTGTCGCCCGGCAATCCTGGGGCGGTATCGGTCCCGGATCTCCGGCCCACTCGTTGACCGATTCGACCTGATCGTCCGCGTGGGCCGGGTCGAGGCCACCGAGTATTCGGGGCCTAGAGGCGAGGCGAGCGCCTCGGTCGCCCATCGGGTCGGGCAGGCGCGGGCCGCCCAGTTGGAACGAGGGCAGATCAACCGTTATCTCGAAGCAGACGAAGGGCGGGAATCGAAGGCAGCGCGCCATCTGGTGGCCATGGCCGTCGGAAACGCGGTGCTCACCGCCCGAGGTGGTGACCGAGTCCGTAGAGTGGCCCGCACCATTGCCGACCTGGAAGGCGCAGACCAGGTCGAGGAGCACCACATGGCCGAGGCTGTCGGCCTGCGCGGCGAGTGGCGGGATGACTGACCTGCGGGTCACGGCCCCGGACGACCCCGATTACCCCGTGGGCCTGCACGATCTGGAGCATCCACCACCCCTATATGTCCTTGGCGTCACCACGGCCGCCCCAGCCGTTGCGGTCGTGGGCACGAGGAAGTGCACGCGGTATGGCCTCAATCTGGCGGAGGCCTTCGGCCACGCCCTTTCCCGGGCGGGATGGACCACGGTGAGCGGTCTGGCTCGGGGGATCGACGCTGCTGCCCATCGCGGAACTCTCCAGGGTCAGGGAAGGGCGGTGGCGATTCTGGGGTCTGGGGTCGATGTCGTCTACCCGGCCGAGAACACCGATCTCTATCGGTCGATACTGCGGAGAGGCGGGGCCATCATGTCCGAGTACCCACCGGGGACGGGGCCTGACCGCTGGCGCTTTCCGGCGCGGAACCGGATCATTGCCGGCATTTCGTCGGCAGTCGTGGTGGTCGAGGCCGGGGTGAAAGGTGGCGCACTGATCACGGCGCGCCTGGCTGCCGAGATGGGACGTCCGGTCCTGGTGGTCCCTGGTGATGTCGACCGATCCGCCTCGGTCGGGTGCAACCTTCTGATACGCGACGGCGCACACCCGGTCCTCGGAGTGGACGACCTCCTCGCGGAGCTCGAGCTGATCCTCGGCAAGCCGCCCAACCAAACGCCCGTTCTCACGGGCATCATCCCGCCAACAGGTCTCGCCATCGACGATCTCCCCTCGATCTGGGATTGCACTCCCGCCGAGGCCCTTGCCCGTCTCGCCAGGATGGAGATCGCGGGGGAGGCACGCCGCGTAGGCGACGTGGTGCTCCCCAGCTCGGGTTGACACGACCGGGGTTAGCTCCGCCAATAGCATCTGGCCTGTGAGGATCCCTCCGATGCCGGATTGGGCCGTCAGGCCCGTCGACGGATACCTCGATCGCATGCGTGATCAGAGAGAGCTCTCCCCACACACTCTCGAGGCCTACCGGCGCGACCTTGCACAGTTCTTCGCCTTCTGCGGGGACGAGGGGGTGGGCTCCATCGCTGCGGTGCGCCGACAACATGCTCGTCGATATCTCGGCTCCCTTTCCGCTCAGGGTTACTCGAAGAGGTCGATGACACGCAAGGCTTCTGCCGTTCGCTCTTTCTACAACGATGCCGGCCGCCGCAACTCGGCGACGGTCAACCCATTCGAGGGTGTCTCCCGGCCCCGGCTCGACAGGCCGCTGCCCCATGCCATACCGAGCCGGACCCTGGTGCATGCCATCGAGACCATCGATCCCACGACCCCTGAAGGGCTTCGGGACCGTGCGCTGATCGACACCCTGTATTCGACCGGTCTCCGGGTCTCCGAGCTCGCCTCGCTTGCAGTCGACGACGTGGGCGGTGACATGGTCACCGTGGTCGGCAAAGGGAGGAAAACTCGACGTGTCCCGATTGGCAGGCCCGCCCAGGAATCCGTGCGCCGTTACCTCGGTCAAGGGAGGCCAAGGCTGGCGGGGGCAGCCGCCGGGAACTCGCTCTGGGTGGGCCTGCGGGGTGGACCGCTTGGCACGCGTGGCATCCGATCGGTGGTCAGGAAGCGAGTCGCCACCTTCCCCCACGCCCTCCGGCATAGCTTCGCCACCCATCTCCTCGAAGGCGGCGCCGACCTTCGGTCGGTCCAGGACCTGCTCGGTCACACCGATCTGGCGACGACCCAGATCTACACTGCCGTCACCCGTCAGCACCTGAGAGGCACTTATGACCGAAGCCACCCGAGGGCCTGAGACCGGACAGGTCGATGCCCTGTGGGAGCGCTTCAAGGCATCGGCCGACGCCGATGCCCGTGAGCGACTGATCCTCCATTACTCGCCCCTGGTCAAGTACGTGGCGGGTCGGATCGGAGCCGGGCTGCCGCGCTCGGTCGACCAGAACGATCTCGCCAGCTACGGGCTTTTCGGGCTGATCGACGCCATCGACAAGTTCGAGCTCGAACGGGGCTTCAAGTTCGAGACATATGCCATCAACCGCATCAGGGGAGCCATTCTCGACGAGCTCCGGGCCCTCGACTGGGTGCCGCGCTCGGTGCGTTCCAGGGCTCGCCAGATCGAGACCGCCGTGGCCGAGTTGGAGCACACATTGCAACGGGCCCCGACGGACCAGGAGCTGGCCGATACGCTCGAGATGAATGTTGGCGATTTGCAGGGCGCTCTGGCCGAGATCGGGCGCTCGGGTATCGCAGCACTAGATGAGTTCGTCGGGGCCGACTCGTCGACGTCCGTGGGCGACATGCTTGCCGACCCAACCGGGGTGTCGCCAGAGACCGCCTTCCAGGCCGAGGAGACACGTCATGGGCTGGTCGACGCCATCAACCGCCTTCCCCAGCGGGAGCGGCTCGTGGTCACCCTCTACTACTACGAGGGCATGACACTGGCCGAGATCGGTGATGTGCTCGGCGTCACGGAGTCACGGGTCTGCCAGATCCACGCCAAGACGATGATGTCGCTTCGCAATCGTCTCGGCGAGCCATCCTGGGGTTAGGTTCTAGGTTCTGAGTCCTAGGTTTTAGGTTCCGCGCTTCCCGCTCCTACCATTCGGCCCATCACACACGTCTGCTGACCCTCACTGGTCGGGCGCGTCCCGAAGGGGGTCATCCGTGAAACGGATAGGCACTCGCCGGCAGGCGGAGGAACAACCAGAAAGGAGCAGCTTTGGCTGTCTCGATGAAGCAACTCTTGGAGGCGGGTGTCCATTTCGGGCATCAGACCCGCCGATGGAACCCAAAGATGCGCCCCTATATCTATGGGGAGCGCAACGGGATCCACATAATCGACCTACGGCAGACGGTGGAGCAGACCGCCGCCGCCGCCGACTACGTCAAGAATCTCACCTCCGATGGAGGCGTCGTCCTATTCGTCGGCACGAAGAAACAGGCTCAGGCCGCGGTGGCCGAGCACGCCACCCGATCCGGCATGCCGTATGTCAACTACCGCTGGCTGGGCGGCATGCTCACCAACTTCCAGACCATCCAGAAGCGGATCTTCTATATGCGCGAGCTGCGACGTCTCGAGGCGAGCGGTGAGATCAACAACCTTCCCAAGAAGGAGCGTCTGAAGCTGCGGCGTGAACTGGCCAAGTTGGAGCAGAACCTGGGTGGGGTGGTCGATCTGCAGAAGACCCCCGACGCCGTGTTCATCGTCGACGTCAACACCGAGGCCACAGCAGTCACCGAGGCTGCCCGTCTCGGCATGCCCGTGATCGCCCTCGTCGACTCGAACAGCGATCCCGACCGGGTGGATTACGTCATCGCCGGGAACGACGATGCCATCCGCGCCGCCGATCTCATCGCGGGCGCCATCGCCGACGCCGCCCTCGAAGGGCGAAGGATGGCCGGTGCCAAGGCGTCCAAGGGTGACAGCCCCGATGACGAGTCCGCAGAGTTCGAGCCCACGGTCGACGAGTCGATCCCGGACTTCGAGCAAGAGCCTGCTCCCGCCGCTGTGACAGCCGATGCCAGTGCGGAGCCCAAGACGGAAACGGTCGAAAATGGCTGACTTCACCGCCAAGGACATCCAGAAGCTGAGGCAGGACGCCGGCGTCGGGATGATGGACGCGAAGGCGGCACTCACCGACGCCGGAGGAGACCTTGAGAAGGCGTTCGAGCTGCTTCGGGAGCGGGGCCAGGCAAAGATGGCCAAGCGGGCCGACCGGGAGGCCAACGAGGGGACCATCGGCAGTTACATCCATATCCAGAACGACCGCCCCGTGATGGGGGTCCTGGTGGAGCTGGCCTGTGAGACCGACTTCGTCGCCAAGAGCGACGAGTTTCGCCAGACGGCAAACGACATTGCCATGCACATCAGCTGGGGGCGGCCCACCTGGCTCACCCGTGACGAGGTCGACCAGGATGCGCTGGCCAAGGAGCGCGAGCTCATCTCACGTCAGGCCGCGGCCGAGGGCAAGCCAGAGAATGTCGTGGAGCGGATCGTGGATGGGAAGATCGAGTCATGGTTCGCCGAGAACGTCCTCTACGACCAGAAATTCGTCAACACCGAGAAGTTCGACGGCACTGTCGGCGACATGGTGGGCAACCTTGCGTCCAAGATGGGTGAGAACATCTCGGTGCGCAGGGTTTCCCGCATCGCCGTCGGCGAGTAGGAGGCGAATTGTCCAATCCCCCGGTGAGAAGGGTCATCCTCAAGCTGTCAGGCGAGGCTTTTGCCGATCCGGGGATCGGATACGGCATCGATCCGCTGACAGTCGTCAGGGTTGCCGAGGAGATCGCTGAAGGGCACGCCGACGACATCCAGATCGCCGTCGTCGTGGGCGGAGGCAACATCTTTCGCGGAGTGAGCCAGGCAGCGAAAGGCATGGACCCGGCATCGGCCGACTACATGGGGATGCTGGCCACCGTCATCAATGCTCTCGCCCTTCGCGACGCATTGGAAAAGGCTGGCGTGCCTACCCGGGTCCAGAGCGCCATCACCATGCAGGAGCTCGCAGAGCCCTACATCCGCCTCCGCGCCATCCGCCATCTGGAGAAGGGGCGTGTCGTGATATTCGCCGCCGGGACGGGCAACCCGTTCTTCACAACCGATACCACTGCTGCCCTCAGGGCGGTCGAGCTCGGAGCGGATGCCCTCCTCAAGGCGAGCAAGGTGGATGGCATCTACGACGCCGATCCCGCCACGCATCCCGACGCCAAGCGCCTCGATGAGCTCTCCTACATGGACTTCATCTCGGACGAGCTCAGGGTCATGGACACCACCGCCGTTACGATGAGCAAGGAGCACGGTGTGCCGATAGTCGTGTTCGACATGACGACACCTGGCAACATCGTCAAGGCGGTGAACGGCGAGAAGATCGGCACCGTGATCCACTGACGAGGAGGAACAGTGATCAGCGACCTCCTGACCGAGGCCGAGCACAAGATGGAGCAGGCCACCGACCATGTGGCCTCGGAATTCTCGACAGTCCGCACCGGGCGGGCCAATCCCCAGCTTCTTCAGCGGATAACCGTGGAGTACTACGGGTCGCCGACTCCCCTTCAGCAACTCGCATCCATCTCTGTGCCTGAGCCCCGATTGCTGGTCGTCCAGCCGTTCGACAAGTCGACCGTCGGTGACATCGAACGGGCGCTGCAGACCTCCGAGCTCAGTCTCAACCCAACCAACGACGGCAATGTGATCAGGATCGCCTTCCCGCCTCTGACCGAGGAGCGGCGCAAAGACCTGATCAAGGTCGTGAAGAACATGGCTGAGGAGGGGCGTGTGGCCGTGCGAAACATTCGCCGTCATTCCAAGGCCGACATGGAGGCGATGCACGGGGAGATCTCCGACGATGACATCCGCCGGGGCGAGGACGAGTTGCAGAAGCTGACCGACCTTTACGTCGAGCAGATCGATCGGCTCCTCGGCCACAAAGAAGCAGAGCTTCTCGAGGTCTGATGTGAGCGAGCGAACCCCCGAAGACGAGAACGGGCCGAGCCGCCTCTGGGACGAGGGCGAGGAGGACGCCGAGGTGTTCACGCTTCCCCCTCTGCTCGAGGAAGACGATTCGGGGGAGGACGATTCGGCCGACGACGTGGATCCGGGAGAAGCCGCCGACGATGACGCGGCCTCCGCGCCCAAGGGCGACTACGAGGGCATGAGCTTCCCTCAGGAGCTCGATGACTATCAGGCCAACCAATACACCGGCTCGACCACCCAGGAGTACCAGGGCTTGGCTGAGGAGGTGAGCCGGGCGGCCGAAGAGGAATGGGAGCAGCAGGCCGTCGCCGCCACGGTTCCCGGGGTCGACAGCGGTCTGGTCGGGTTCGAAGATGTCACCGGTTCCCGCGCCGACACTGAAGAGGACTTCGAGGCCACAGAGCAGGCTGCCTCCAGCGATCTGGCCATGCGGGTGGGGTCTGCGGTCGTCATCTTCGGTTTGTTTCTTGGCAGCCTGCTGCTCGGCGGCTGGTGGTTCGCAGCCTTCGTGATCCTGGCCATGGTCGTGTCCACCGGCGAGTTCTACGCCACGGTCAGATCCGAGGACACCCGCCCACTTGCCCTGTTCGGCCTGCTCGGCGTCATCTTCATGGGAGTGGGCGCCCAGTTGACCGGTGCCGCTGCCATAGCCGGCTGGGCCGCCGCT
>JARDZU010000161.1 GCA_029240695.1 Acidimicrobiia bacterium
GCCCAGATGCCCACCGACGGGCTGTTTGAGCGAGCGGAGATGGGACACAAGTCACAGATGCAGACGAGGGACGTCGCTGACATCCTGAAGAAGCCGATCAGCCAAGAGATGCTCAACCGGGACCTCGTCCGGTTGGCGTACGTCGCCACGGACGGCACTCCGAGGGTTGTCCCAATCGGGTTCACCTGGAATGGCTCCGAGGTCGTCATGTGCACGCCGACGAACGCTCCGAAGCTCGTGTCGCTGCGCCAGAGCCCGGCAGTGGCCCTGACCATCGACACCGAGGTCCACCCACCGAAAATACTGCTGATCCGGGGCGACGCGGTGCTCGACGAGGTCGAGGGAATTCCTGATGAGTATCTCCAGGCGAGCGGCACCTACAAGATGACGCCGGAGCAGCGAGCTGAGTGGGAGACCGAGATCCGGTCGTTGTACGACTCAATGGTGCGGATCGTCGTAAAGCCGACGTGGGCGAAGCTGATCGACTTCGACGAGACGCTTCCAACCCCGGTCGAGGAGCTGGTCCGCCGGCGGGAAGAGCGGCAGCAGGCCTAGCTCGAGGCGGGGTCGGCTCGGCCTCCGAAGTCAACGTGCGCTCGCCTGAAGGATTGGCGAGTCACGCCGGAAACCCCAGATCGTGCAGTAGATGCCCAGGAAGGCCTCCCAGATGAATTCCGGGGCAACGAGGAGGCCTGGAAGTGCGCTGCCTTCTGCCCACCCGTCGACGAGCGTGAAGAGGCTCCCAATCAGAAGGATTGGCCCCCCGATCAATCCGAACCAGGTCATGGGCCTCGGCACGAGGCCGGACTTGTACATGAGGTAGCCAAGGATCAGCCCATTCCCAAACGGCACGATCAACCCAGGACCGAACAGCGCTGTCCAGTCCTTGAGCGCCGCAAGTGACAAGGCGAGGTCGCCTGCGCCCGGGGAGTCCTGGCTCAGGCTCACTATCCCGAGGACGAAGATGATTCCGGCGGCAATGAAGACGCATTCGATGATCCGAGCGGCGACATAGCCAATTGCGAGAGCCTTGTTCTGTCGCCGTGCAATCGGATAGAGGACGACGGCCGTTCCGACGTTGGCAAGGATGAGAGCAAACTCCAAGAGGACAGCCAGGTAGATCTGGTTGTCATTTCCGCCACCGGCGACGTAACCGGCGGGGTCTTCGAGAACGGAGTCGAAGAGAAAGGAGGCCGGGATCGAGGTGAGGAACGTGATGATGAACAAGATCCCGAAGATCCGGGCATGCCTCTGATCGCTCTCCATCGACCCTCGTTGGGAAATGCCCGACTGCGCGGTTTCCGGCTGGTCGAGCGTCATGTCCCGGCTGCGTCGCTGAATGCTGAACAGCCCCGACGGCCAGAAGGATTCCTCCCCCTCGGGTGAGGACTCCGGCTCGGAACATACGTGATCATGTAGCGCTCCTCTGGTCACCTGGTGACTGCCCCGCGGGCGCGTCCACCACGGGAAGCCTCTTGGTCCGCTCCTACCCGGGGTTCCCGTCCTCTAATCGCGACCAGGCGTTCCTTCGACGAGATCGCTTTCCCTTGTCTGTAACTTCCTATCTGAACGCAAGGCGAGGAGCCATGTCGACGTATGCTCTCGTCCCCGGCGGTGGGGGCGACCCTTGGGAATGGCACCGGCTGGTGCCCGAACTCGAGGCTCGGGGTCACGAGGCGATCGCGGTCCGCCTTCCCGCTGAGGACGATGCTGCCGGCTGGTCCGAGTATGCCGAAGCGGTCGTCGAAGCCCTGGGTCGCCGCAGCGACGTCACGATCGTCGCAGCATCGATGGGGGGGTTCACCGCCCCGATCGTCTGCTCCCGGCGCAAGGTTGAGGTGCTTGTCCTGCTGAACGCCATGATCCCGATGCCAGGCGAGACCTTCAATGCGTGGTGGTCGAATACTGGCTCCGAAATGGCGCGCCATGAATATCACGCCAATATCGGGCTAGCACCCGGTGATGCCGACGACGACGCGGTCATCTACTACCACGACCTGTCGGCCGAGATCAGAGCTGAAGCCATGGCGCGGACGTGGCAGGACCAGTCGTCGACACCGCTCGATGAGCCCTGGCCGATGGAGACATGGCCAGATGTGCCAACCCGCCTGCTGGCCGGCCGCCATGACCGGATGTTCCCGGTCGAGTTCCAAAGACGGACTGCTCGCCAGCGGCTTGGTATGGAGGTTGACGAGATCGACGGGGGTCACATGGTTGCTATGAGCAACCCGGCCGAGCTGGCCAACCGGCTCGAGGCGTATCGCAGCGGAGACCAAGACGGATGGCGAGGGGCAACAACGGCGGCTGATGGAGAGTCGAGACCGACCATATGACGGGCTCGTGGCACCGGCGGACATCTACATCAACGTCCACCCCCTTGGCGACTTGAAGCCGATCCCCGGTCAGTAGGGGAACGGGACTCCCACCTTCCTGCCTCAGCAAAGGGAGGCGAGATCCAAGCGCCTCCGGCACCCCCAAGTGGGAGGCGCTCTCGCGCACACCCCGTTGGCGATAGATACGGCTCGGTGCGAGCTAGATCGGCTCGAACTCGAAATCGGATCCGATCAGATAACCAGGGGTTCCGAGATAGAACTGATACTGGCTACTGGTTTGAAGATCCATGGTTGCCCGCTGAGACAAGTCTCCGTCATGGATCTGTGATCCGGCAACTGTCGGGCCGCTATCCGATGAACTGTCTATGAATTTCGCTCGCGCCTTTAGGACGACCCTGGCTTGGGGTCGTTGCCCCGAGGCTGCGCTACCGGGCGACCGAGCCCTGAACTGGCTACATCGTCAGCGCCTGAATTGGGCGCCGAGTCTCTCTCCTTGGGCCGCCATCGTCTGGTCCGAAGCCTGACCGGTGCCACTGACCGAGCCTGTCGACATGGCGTAGAGCAACACGGCGTGGGCCACCGCGTCGGACATCTCCTCCAGGCCAGTCGTGTTGACGTTGCTGATTACCCCCAGGTATTCCAGAGCGCCGTCATAGGCGTCGTTCAGGGCTTCGTACAAGTCCGCATCGGCACCGTCGCCGATCGGGTCGAGGCTGTCGCACGCCTGGTGGTAGCACGGATCGTAGGCCACGGCCTCACCGTCGAACGTCGAAAGGCCCCCGTAGAGAGGCACCTGATCGGCGGTCTTGTTGTCCTCCGCTCCGGTGAACAGCCCACCAGCCGGGATTCCGGCGGTGATGAACGCGTCGTAATCCGAGCGTCCGTCGAAGGCTGTCGGTTCGGAAGCCAGATCCTGCGAGGCGAAGTATTCCTCGAAGACCTCTTCGATGGCAGCACTGCCGGTCGGGCCCTTGATCCCGAATGCCGACCCGTCGCCGTCGTACACGAACCGGGCGTAGTTCGGCGAGCCGATCATGTCGAAGTTGAGATACAGCTCGATGTCTTTTGCCTCGGACTTGGTCAGGCTGTCGACGTAGCGCTGCGATCCGACCAGGCCGGCCTCCTCGGCCCCCCACCAGGCGAAGCGGATGGAGTTGCGCGGCTCGATACCGCTATCCGCGATCTGCAGCGCGAGCTCCAGTAGTGCAGCCGAGCCCGAACCGTTGTCGTTGATGCCCGGACCGGCCGGAACAGAGTCGAGGTGCGCGCCCGCCATGACGACCCGGTCGTCGCGACCGGTAGGCGTTTCGGCGAACAGATTCTGGGTGGGCACGTCCAACTCGATCAGCGTGTCGGTAGCGAGGTGGATTACGACCTCACCCGCTTCGAGCAGGGCGGCGAGATCGTTGCCGATCTCGAACGAGGTGCCGATGACCGGCAGGTTGTCGGCGAAGGTGTCGCCCAGCGTGGCAGCCAGGGTTTCCGTCCGCCCCTCCTGGCCTTCGTTGAAGATGATCACACCGGCCGCCCCGGCCACGAAGGCGTTGTGCGCTTTGACCGAGAAGTCGCAGGTACCGCGCTGAATCAACGCGATGTTGCCCTCGACGAAGTCGGCGAAGTCTTCCATTTCGCAGCCGCTGGTCGAGGAGCTAGCGGTGGGCCCCGGTGGCAGGACGAGGTCCACGGCTTGTAGTGGCTCGGTGACATCGCCGCTCCCCGAGTACTCGGCAGTGAAGAAATCCACGTTGGGTACGTAGGTCACTGCAGTCGGTTCCACCTGTTCGAACACCGGCTCGGACAGCTCACGGAACGAGTTGAACAGGAAGTTCTGCCGGGTCACCTCGTAACCTGCCGCCACGAGCAGCTCCTCGATGTAGTCGATCGACGCGTCGTAACCGGGTGTGCCGCTCGCTCGCGTGTCGCCGTTGTTGTCGGCGATCTTCTGTAGCTCGGCTAGGTGATCCATGATCGCGTCGGCGGTCACCGCCTCCCGCAATCCGCTCGTATCTGTCGGTACAGCTGCGTTGGCACCTACGACCGTGGAAAAAAGAACGGTCGTCGCTATGGCGACCGCTAGGGCAGCCCTCACTCGTTTGCGCACCAGGCCCTCCTTGCGCTCATGACGGCCCGCCGAAAGGGCGAGCCGTCGACCGGCGTGTCCGGGGCATCCTTGCCCATTCAGGGCTCATTTCAAACCCAGTGTCTTCGGTACACTATCCACCGCTTGGATCATCACCCAGCCCTCGCTCAGCCGGGAGGAATATTCTTGTTGTGGTGGAAGGCGTTGTCAGGGTCGTATTTGGCCTTGACCCCGGCGAGTCGCCGGTAGATGCGATCGCCGTAGGCCTCTCGAACACGACTGGTGTCGTCGTCAGAATCGAGGAAGTTGACGTAGACCCCCTCGCGGTGAGGCTCGAGAGCGTCGAGGAACCCACGTGCCCAAGCGGTTTCGGCTGTGGCGTGTTGGCCGGATTCCTCGGGGAGCCACACGCCTTCGATGACGATGTTGTGCGCCACGTCGCGACCGGCGTAGGCAGTGGCGTCGTGAAGGATCCGGGAAACCGCGCCGCCCATGTGGAACATCACCGCGTACGAGCGGGGCGAACTGGCGGTGTAAGCGTGATCGGCAACGACCGAGATGACCGCGTCGGATAGCCCGGTCAGGTTCGTGGCCTTCCAGTAGTAATGCCACCCGTGGGGAACGGTCTCGTCGATGGCTCCCTGGTGGGCCACATATGGTTTGGGTTCGACCAAGTCCACCAGCGGCGTTCCGAATCGGCGAAGGTCGCGCACAGCACGCTCGCCCTCTTCGACGTCGCCGGCGTAACAGCTTGCAACCGCGATGGCCGGCCGCCAATGGAAGTCCTCGGGAATGGCCGGAAATGGGGGGACGGTGCCGAGCCTGACGACAGTGCCGAGCTCGTCGGGTGCTCCGGCAACAAAGTCGCGATAGAAGCGCAGTACGTCAATGGTGTCGTCGGCCGCCCAGAAGACAGGTCCGGCCATCACGGTCGGGCCGACGGGGTGCAGCGCGAACCGGAAAGAGGTGACGACGCCGAAGTTGCCCCCACCACCGCGTAACGCCCAGAACAGATCGGGGTGTTCATCGGCCGATGCCCGGATGATGCTTCCCTCGGCAGTGACCACCTCGGCGGCGAGGAGGTTGTCGACGGTGAGCCCGTGTTTGCGCATCAGCCAGCCGAGGCCGCCGCCAAGGGTGAGGCCGGCCACGCCGGTGTGGCCCACGATGCCGCCGGTGGTGGCCAAACCATGGGCCTGGGTCTCGTGATCGACGTCGCCCCACAGAGCACCACCGTGCACTGCGGCGGTGCGTCGGGTGGCGTCGACTGACACGGCCCGCATCATCGAGAGGTCGATGACGATCCCCTCGTCGCACACCGCGGTGCCGGCCACGTTGTGGCCT
The DNA here is from genome assembly GCA_029240695.1 of Acidimicrobiia bacterium. Lineage (GTDB taxonomy): Bacteria > Actinomycetota > Acidimicrobiia > Spongiisociales > ZC4RG35 > JARDZU01. Next base: position 5,758 of record JARDZU010000161.1, read on the forward strand.
CCGCCCCGTACGGCGATCTCGAGGTCGTGGTCGCGCGCGAAGCGCACCGCTGCAGCCACGTCGGCGCTCCCGCTGCATCGTGCGATCAGCCGGGGCCGCCGGTCGACGGCGCCGTTCCAGACGGCTCGGACAGTGTCGTAGTCACTTTGGCCAACTGTGATGAGTTGGCCCCGGAATCCGTCGATCTCCATAACGTGCGTCCCAGACGATGACTGCATCGGACCTCCTGCCTCGATGGCCTCATCACACAGGCGTTGACCGCGGTTGAGAAGTCAAGAATCTGTACTTCACGGGCCAGGGCGGGCGCGCGACACTGGTGTCGTGCGGACGTACGGCCAGTACTGCCCCATCGCACGTGGCGCCGAGATCTTCGCCGAGCGCTGGACGCCACTGATCATCCGCAACCTGTACCTGGGATGCGGGAGCTTCAGTGAGATCCTGGAGGGCGCCCCCGGGCTCTCCCGCACCCTGCTCTCGCAGCGGCTGAAACAGCTCGAGCGGCTCGCCATCATCGAGTCGGCACCGAAGCCCGACGGGCACAGGCGCCACTACCAGCTCACGCCGGCGGGTCACGATCTGTTCAAGGTCTGCGGGTCGTTGGGCGAGTGGGGGGCCCGCTGGCTCCAGATCGCGCCCGAGCACCTCGATCCCTTCGTGGCTTTGTGGTCGATGTGCAACGCGCTCCGCCGAGAACGGCTGCCGGATCGACGCGTGGTGATCCGCTTCGACTTCACCGGCGGCCCGCGCCGGGAGCGGTTCTGGCTACTGATCGAGCACGGTGACACCGAGATCTGCAAG
>JARDZU010000162.1 GCA_029240695.1 Acidimicrobiia bacterium
CGGCCACGGGGTGCCGGTGGCGACCGGCACGTTCGGGGCGGTGATGCACGGATTCTCCCAATTGGCCCTGCCGGGCCTCATGCGGAGGACCATCGGATCGAACATCGGAAACGAGCCGCGTCTCGGTGAGCTCGTCGAGCAGGGCCTTGTCGAGGCTTATTCCTTCCCCCAGGGTGTCCTTTCACAGCTGTGTCGGGAGATCGCGGCCGGCCGGCCCGGGCTGATCACCGCTGTAGGGCTCGACACCTACGTCGATCCCAGGCAGACCGGGGGCAAACAAGGAACTGCCACCGAGGATCTGGTGGAAGTGGTCGAGCTTGCCGGCGAGGAATGGCTCTTCTTCCGGGCCTTCCCTATCGATGTCGCCGTGATCCGCGGATCGACCATCGACGAGGATGGGAACCTCACCATGGAAGACGAGGCGGTTAGAGGCGAGATGCTGGCCATGGCGATGGCGGCCCGCAACTCAGGTGGCATCGTGATCGCTCAGGCAAAGCGTCTCGCCGCCGCCAGGTCCCTCCATTCGCGTTCGGTCGTGGTCCCCGGTGCCCTCGTCGACATCGCGTATCTCGATCCCGAACAGACCCAGACCTACGCCACAGTCCATTCCCCCTACTACTCCGGCGCCCTTCGACGACCGAGCACCGATGCTGGTGACCCGCCACCGCTCGATGTCCGCAAGGTGATAGCACGCAGGTCATTGCTCGAGTTCCGGCCCGGGGACATCTGCAACCTCGGATTCGGGATCAGCCAGATGATCGGCGCCGTCTCCTGGGAGGAGGGAATCGCCGATCGGCTCGTCCTGACAGTCGAGCAGGGAATGTTCGGTGGTGTCCCGGTGGCCGGCAACGAAGGAGGAGCGGGTTTCAACTTCCAGGCGATGATCGACCAGCCGTACATGTTCGACTTCTACGACGGCGGAGGTCTCGACATTGCCAGCCTCTCGTTCGCCCAGGTCGACGCGTCCGGCAACGTCAACGTCCACAGGTTCCCCGGTCGTCTGCGGGGACCAGGTGGCTTCCCGAACATCAGCTCTCGAACCGGGCGCCTCTGTTTCGTCGGCACGCTGACCACATCCGGCCTGAATGTGGGCGTGGCCGACGGGCGTCTTCGCATCGAGTCCGAAGGGGCCCTCCCCAAATTCGTCGAATCTGTCGACGAGGTGACCTTCAGCGGCGCGACGGCCGGCCGTCGTGGCCAACAGGTCCGGTACATCACCGAGCGGGCGGTGTTCGAGCTTCGGGAGGGGCGGCTGACCCTCATCGAGGTCGCCGAAGGTCTCGACCCGGAGACCGACGTCATAGCCCACATGGGATTCGTCCCCGAGGTCTCCGACGACCTGACCACCATCGACAGCAGGGTTTTCGCGGAAGGGGCTATGGGTCTCGCCGACGAGTTCGGGGTGAGCCGATGACCGGGTCCGACCCGATCGTCGTCGAGAGCGGGCAGATCACGACGATTCGACTGGAGAACCCGCCACTGAATCTCGTCACTGTCGAGCTCACCAGGAGCCTCGACCGTGCCCTGACCACCATCGAGGGCGACCCCGACGTGCGTTGTGTGGTGCTCACGGGCACCGGCGATCGCGCCTTCTGCGCCGGGTCAGATGTCAAAGAGTTCGAGTCGCTCCAGGGTCGGGTGGGCGAAGGCAAGCTCCTCCTGGAGAAGGCCGTCTACCGACGCATTGCCCGGCTCCCCGTGCCCTCGATCGCAGCCATCCAGGCCGACGCCCTCGGCGGCGGTCTCGAGCTGGCACTGTGCTGCGATCTGAGGGTGGCCGACGAGAGCGCGAAGCTCGGCCTCCCCGAAGTTCGCCTCGGGGTAATGCCCGGTTCGGGCGGCACCCAACGGCTCCCCAGGATCGTCGGGATAGCCAAGGCCAAGGAACTCATCCTCATGGGAGAGATCATCAGCGCTTCCGATGCTCTCGAGATCGGATTGGTGAACCGGGTCGCCGCCGCCGGGCGGGCAGTCGACGATGCGATGACGATGGCGGAAACGATCGCCGAGCGTGGGCCCCTGGCGGTGCGCGAGGCGAAGCAAGCCCTGGACCTGGCCGGTGACATGCCGCTCGACGAGGGGATGGCTCGCGAGCTCGACGCCTCCGAGCGGATCTTCGCCTCCCGCGACATGTTGGAAGGGGCTCAGGCATTCTTCGAAAAGCGACCACCCCGGTTCACCGGTGAGTGACGGTCGCTCTCACGAGAGGTAGATCATGAAATGACGGGTCGACAGACAGCCAATATCGAGCGGTTCGGGGTGTTCCTCCCCTCTTTCGTGTGGCACACAGATGGTCCGGAGCGGGCACGGGGGATCCTCGATTTCGCACGTGAGGTCGAGAATGCCGGCTTCGACTCGATATTCATCACCGACCATCTGTTGGCCGCGAAGCAGTTCTATTCGGTCTCCTTCCTCGAGCCTCTGACCGCCTTGTCTTTGGTGGCAGGAGTGACCGAGCGCGTCAAACTGGGCACCTCGGTGATGGTCATGCCGATTCGCGAGCCGGTGTTGCTGGCCAAGCAGCTGGCCACGCTGCAGTTCCTCTCCAACAACCGGGTCGTGCTCGGGGCCGGGATCGGGTGGTACCCGCCTGAGTACGCCGCCACCGGGGTCAAGAAGTCGGAGCGGGGTCCCCGCACCGATGAGATACTCGAGATCATCGTGCCCCTGCTCGAAGGGAAGACTGTCACCTACCAGGGCCGGTTCTACTCGATCGAAGACGTGCTCATCGAGCCCCGGTCCAGTCGGCGGCCGGAGGTCTGGATCGGAGGCGGCTCCCAGCTGGCCGACCCCGGGTCGCCCGATCTCCCCCGCCTCGTGGATGCCGTCAAAAAGCGGATCCTGGCCGCCGAGGGTTGGGTGCCCCGGCCGACGTGCCCACCCGAGGACATCGCACGAGATTGGGAGGAGTTGCAGGTCTATTTCGAGGAAAATGGCCGTGATCCAGCCGAACTGATCATCGCCCACGAGAACTTCTTCCACTTCGTCAGCACCCAGGACCCGATTCGGGCCCGTCAGGAGCAGCATGAGGCAATGACCAAGGTGATGAGTGAGGCACGGGGTCCCGCGTACCTGGAGCGGGTCTACCTCTTCGGGACTCCCGACGAGGTGGTGGAGTCACTGCAGGCCAGGGTCGACGCCGGTGTCCAATCCTTCATGCTCCACACCATGACACCGGACCCCGCTCAGCTCGAGCAGTGGGCAACCCACATCATCCCCCACGTTCGCTTTCCCACAGCAACAGGGTGACGCACAGAGTCGCGCTCATCGGCAACCCGCTGAAGCGCCGGCATTCGGCGGTGATGCACAACGCCGCCTTCGCCGCTCACGGGATCGACGCTTCCTTCGAGCTACGACCGATCGGCCCGGGCGACCTCGACTCTTTCTTCGCCGAAGCGCGCGGACAAGATTGGCTCGGTTTCGGGGTGACTGCGCCCTACAAGCAGGCCGCGATGGACCATCTCGATGAGATCGAGGCGGGCGCCCTTGCGATCGGCGCCGTCAACAACGGGGTGCGACGTGACGGCGGTGCCCTCGTCGGGTTCAACACGGATGCATCGGGGTTCATGGCCGCCGTAGCGGCGACAGGCGCATCGGTCGCCGGTTACCCGGCGGTGGTGGTGGGAGCGGGCGGCGCAGCCCGAGCCGTAGTCTGGGCGCTCCTCGACGCAGGAGTCGAGAAGGTGCTCGTGGCCAATCGGACTCCGGACTACGGAACGGTCGAGCCAGCCCCGCTCGAGGGCCGGGCGTTGGCCCAAGCACTCGGCTCTGCCGCTATCGCGGTGAACGCCACCACGATGGGGATGACCACCGACACCATCGCTCTCGACGTAGCCGCGTTGCCCGAGACCGCCCTTGTCTTCGATCTGGTCTACGTCCCACCCGAGACTCCGCTGGTCCGTGCGGCGTCGGCCCGAGGGCTCGCCGTATGCAACGGGCTGGAGATGCTGGTGCGCCAGGGCGAGGTCGCGTTCGAGCGGTGGACCGGCATCGGATCGACAGCCGACATCATGCGAATCGCCCTCGAGTCCTGGATCCCGGAGTCGGAGACCGAGCGCTGAGTTGACCCGCCGCATCGATCGTGCGCTGGAGCAGGCAGGCCTACCTCTTCTGGAACGCTCGGTGTGGGTCGAGGTATACATCGACCTGCTCACCGCGAATGCCATGGCAATGCGATCCCTAGCGCAGCCAGCAGCATTGGGCGCAGTCGTGAAGGCCGATGGTTATGGCCATGGGCTCGAGATGGCAGGACGATGTGCGGTCGCCGGCGGCGCGGAATGGCTTTGCGTCGCGGACGCCGCCGAGGCGGGTCGACTCCGCCATGATGGCTACCCGGGCCGCATCTTCGTGCTCTACCCAGTGCCGCCACGGATCGCTTCGACGATGGCAAGGTTTGCGGTCGACGTGACCGTTGGGAGCACGAGAGAGGCACGAGAGATCGTCGTTCAGCTGGCGCCCGACGACCCCACCCTTGGCGTGCATCTGGAGATCGAGACCGGGATGACACGAGGAGGTGTCAGCCCCGAGGATGCCCTCGACGTAGCCACAGCCATCAACGAAGCTCGGTCGATCAGCCTCGCTGGAGTGTGGACCCATCTGGCAGCACCGGAGAACACCCCGGCGACACACCGGCAGCTGACTCTGCTCGATTCGGTTGTGGACCGGATCACACAGGCCGGGATCGACCCGGGTGCGGTTCATGCCCTGGCTTCGGGCGGGCTGCTCGCCGGCATCGTGGAAGGACATGCTCTGGTGAGACTCGGTCTGGCTCTGTACGGCTTGCATCCGGGTGCCGGGCGGTCGCTGCCACAGTCCGTCCGCCCCGCCCTCTCCATCAAGGCGCATCCGGTGCGCATCGCCGAGGTGCCGCCCGGGACCGCGGTCGGTTACGCCGGGACGTGGATCGCCGAACGGCTGTCGACCATCGCCACCCTCCCCATCGGGTATGCGGACGGGTGGTCCCGGTCCTCATCCCCGGGCACGTCGGTTCTCGTGGAAGGGCAGCGTGCATCGGTGGTGGGCCGGGTGTCTTCGGATTCTCTCACGGTCGACGTCACCGAGATCGACGGCGTCGAGCCGGATTCGGAGTTCACCCTTCTCGGGAGCACGGGCAACGACGAGATCACCGCCGATGACGTTGCCGATGTCCGGGGAACCATCTCCTGGGAGGTCCTCCAGCAGCTCGGCGCCAGGCTCACCCGGGTCTATGTCTCGGGCGGCTTGCCGGTCGCTTTGCGCCCGGAGTCGACGATCGACGTCACGGCGGCACCTGGGACGCGCCTACCCGGCTATTGAGCGCCTGTTTGTCGGTGCCCTCCCTCGGGCGTAGCATCCGCGGATAACGCTTTCCTCGATAGGAGAACCCTCATGTCATCCAGGGTGACGATTCCGCTCGAAGATGGTTCCCTGAAAATCCACTCCCTTGGTGAGCCTGGGCACTTCGAGCGGCCCGCAGGCCCACTGCAAAGTCGGCGCGCCTTCGCAGCCGTGCACGTCGTTGCAGATCCGCGGGCAGAGAACACCCCTGCGTCGGGTGCCAGCATCGATTGGGACGCCACCATGGCCTTTCGTCGCCATCTCTGGTCCTGGGGCTTGGCCGTGGCCGATGCAATGGACACCGCCCAGCGCGGGATGGGTCTCGACTGGCCCAACACCAGCGAGCTGATCGTCCGCTCATTGCGTGAGGCGAATGCCGAAGGCGGAGACATCGCCTGCGGGGCCAACACAGACCAGTTGCCGGATATACCCGCAACCATCGAGCGCATCGTGGACGCCTACCACGAGCAGATCGATCTCATCGAGGGCAACGGGGGACAGCCGGTGGTGATGGCAAGCCGGCATCTTGCCGCCGTCGCCTCGGGTCCCGAGGATTATCGCCAGGTCTACTCCGAGGTCCTCGGGCAGGTTTCCGGCAAGGCGATCGTGCACTGGCTCGGAGATATGTTCGACCCGGCTCTCGCCGGCTATTGGGGATCACGAGATCTCGACGAGGCCTCGGACTGCTTCATCTCGGTCCTCGAGGAGAACGCGGCAAGGATCGACGGAGTCAAACTCTCCCTCCTGGACAGGGACCGCGAGATCGACCTCAGACGACGTCTCCCTGAAGGTCTCCGCATGTACACCGGGGACGACTTCGACTATCCGACCACCATCAGAGGCGACGGTGACCGGCACAGCGACGCCTTTCTCGGTGCTTTCGACTTGATCGCCCCGGCCGCCTCGGCTGCGATCCAGGCTCTCGACAACGGGGAAATGGAACAGTTCGACAAGATCCTCGCTCCGACCCTTCCCCTGAGTCGACACGTCTTCTCCCACCCCACGTATTACTACAAGACCGGGGTTGTCTTCATGGCTTATCTATCCGGTCACCAGGACCATTTCCGCATGGTGAACGGGCTCGAATCCGCCCGGTCCATCGTCCATCTCTCCCGTCAGCTGACACTCGCCGACCAGGCCGGGCTCCTCCCGGAACCTGACCTGGCTGCCCATCGCATGAGATTGGTCCTCGAGCTGGCCGGGATCAGCCAGTCGTAGAGGGAGCCACTGACCGTGCCTGACGCCTTCCTCAACTACATCGACGGCAAGTGGGTGCCGGCCGCAAACGGGGAGACATACCTCGACACCAACCCGGCACGGCCTGGTGAGGTGATCGGGGAGTTCCAGCGGAGCGGCCCAGAGGACGTCGATGCTGCCGTGTCGGCGGCGTCGCAAGCCCAGGACGAATGGAGACACACCCCGGCTCCGCTCCGGGGCGAGATCATCGCCCGGGCAACCCGGATGCTGGTCGAGCGCAAGCCCGAGCTCGCCGAGACCATCACCAAAGAGATGGGCAAGGTGCTCGTCGACTCCGGCTACGACGTCCAGGGGGCGATCACCTCCGGCGAATACATGTCGGGTGAGGGTCGGCGCATGTTCGGCGACACAGTGCCCTCCGGACTCCCCAACCGCCTGGCGATGACCGTCCGTGGACCTGTGGGCGTGGTCGGCATCATCACGCCGTGGAATCTGCCCATGCTCATGCCTGCTTGGAAGCTGTTCCCCGCCCTCGTCTGTGGCAACACCGTCGTGGTGAAACCGGCCGAGGACACTCCCTTGTCCGCGGTGCGGCTGTTCGAGGTGCTCGAGGAGGCCGGTGTCCCCCCAGGGGTCGCCAACCTGATCACCGGATTCGGGCCGGAGGCAGGTCAGCCGCTCACGACCCACCCCGATGTCGACATGATCTCGTTCACCGGCTCGCGGGCCGTGGGCAAGCAGATCGCCACTCTGGCCGGCGCCGAGCTCAAGCACGTCTCACTGGAGATGGGTGGGAAGAACGCCCTCGTCGTCCTCGACGATGCCGACCTGGGCGAGGCGGTGACTGGAGCGCTTTGGGGAGGTTTCTCTACGACCGGACAGAGATGCACGGCCAGCAGTCGCCTGGTTGTCGACAGCCGCGTTGCCAACGAGGTGGTCGAGAGGCTGGTGGATGGCATGAGCTCCCTTGTGGTTGGCGACGGACTCGACCCGGAGACGAAAGTCGGCCCATTGATCAACGCCAAGCAACTCGAACGCGTCCATTCCTACACGGGCATCGGCGTCGAGGAGGGTGCCGACCTCGTCGTAGGTGGGGAGAAGCTGGACGAATCCTTTGGGGGGCACTTCTATGCTCCCACCCTCTTCGACCATGCCACAGCGGACATGCGAATCGCTCAGGAGGAGATCTTCGGCCCGACCATCACCGTGATCCGGGTCGACGGTGACGAAGAAGCCATATCGGTCGCCAACGGGACGCGTTATGGCCTCTCGGCGGCGGTCTATACGCGTGATACCGCGCGAGCATTGCGGGCGGTCAGCGAACTGGAGGCAGGCCTCGTCTACCTGAATGCCCCGACGATCGGCTCCGAGATCCACCTTCCGTTCGGAGGCGTGAAGGACACCGGCAACGGGCACCGGGAGTCGGGAACGGCGGCCATCGAGCAGTTCACCGAGATCAAGACAGTCTTCCTCGACTTCAGCGGCACCCTGCAGCGAGCCCACATCGACGAGCCCACCAGCCCAGACTGACGCGCGGGCATCCGCGTGGGATTTGACCTTCAGCGCTTGGTGCGGTCCCGATAGTCGTCGAGGATCGTCGCAGTAGCCGTCGCCCCACACCGGTCGGCGCCAGCCTCGATCACAGCCAGCAAGGCATCGAGGGTCCGCACTCCATGAGCTGCTTTGACCTTCATCCGAGGGCCCGTGTTCGCCCTCATGAGACGGAGATCTTCGATGGTGGCCCCGGTCGGCGCGTAGCCGGTCGACGTCTTCACGTAATCGGCCCCTGCCGCTTCGGTCAAATGGCAAGCCCTGATCTTCTGCTCGTCGTTGAGGTAGGCATTCTCGAAGATCACCTTCACGAGGGCATCTCTTGAGGCCTCGACGACGGCAGCGATGTCAGCTTGGACGTCCTCATACTGCCCGGAGAGCAGCCAGCCGACGTTGAGAACCATGTCGAGCTCGACGGCGCCATCTTCCATTGCCTTCTCGGCCTCGGCGACCTTGATCGAAGTGGTCGAATCTCCGTGAGGGAAGGACACGACCGTCCCGACCGCGACCCCGGTGCCGGTCAACTCCGACGCCGCAAGCCCCACGTCGGCGGGGCGAACACAAACCGAAACGACCTGATAGTCCGCGGCGAGCTTGCACCCGGCCCTGATGTCGTCGCTGGTCAGCGTCGGTTTGAGCAGGGAATGGTCGATGGTCCCGGCCAGCTGGGTGTATGTGACGTCGTCGACGGTCAGTGAGATCGGCTCCATCGTGCGAAGTGTGGTCACTTCACCGTCGAATGCCCAGACGACCAATCGAGGACGCGCAACGCACCAAGAGTGATCCAGCGACTGGGCTGACCCTCACCATCGTCTACATCGAAATGAACCTCACCGGGGTAGGAGTAATGCATGGTCCAGCGTCCATCCTCGCCACGTCTCTCATGGACCAACTCGATGGCATCGGCGCATCGCTCATCGGGCATGACACCGGCACTCCGCAGGTAGTCCAGCCCTCTGAGCACGTCGTAGTGCCAGCGGGTCGGGAAAAAGAAGTAGGTCCACGCCGGATCCACCACCTCGCCGGTGGAGAGTCGATGGAACATGCGACGCTCGAGGAGGTACTCCTCACCCCTCAGGCGGGCCTCCGTCGTGTCAGCGGTGCCCGTGGCGCGTTCGTGCTCGAGAAAGCCTTCAAGAACGTTGATCGTGGTGTGAAACGACGACCGAGTCGAGCCGTTCTCTGCCTCACAGTTCCAACCTCCGTCCGGGAGCTGCTCGCCGAGAAGCCTGTCGACCAGACCCTGGACGTCCTGGCCGAAGTAAGAGCCAATCGCTATCACCCTGGCGTTGATACACGGCTCCACCTCCCCGGCGAAATATGGATTCTCGGCCCACGGTGCGTCCGGATGGTCGTTCCACTTGACCTTCTCCCGCACCTGGCTAAGAGCATTGGTGGCCTGCTTGGAGGCTGGATCGAGTCCCAGGACGCGCAACAGGGCCAAGGTGTTGGTCGTCGAGGTCCACTTTGGTTGATAGGTGCCACCGGCCCACTGCCCGTTCGAGTCCTGGAGGTCGAGAAGCCGGGCACCCCAACCTTCGGTGGCCACCCTCGAGCGCTCGGCGGCGACCACATCGGCCGTCTCATCGGTGAGGTCGCTCATCACCTGCCAGCGGATCGAGGGGTCGGAGTCGAGCAGCCAGTCGAGGGTCGCCTGGGGACTGTCAGTTGGAGCCATAGCTATCGACTGTAGGCGAGGCCGGTTTCAGCCTCCTCCGAAAGGAGAACCGGCCAAGAACTCCTCTACCTCGGGTCGAGAAATCAGCTCACCTTGCGTCTGCAGGTTGCAGAATCCAATTGAGCCCATGAGGTTCAACACGAGCCATTGCTCAGGGAGGGGAAGGTCGACGAACGGCACTCCCCCGGCGACGACATCCTCGAAGGTTGCGATATCCGCCTGACACTCGCCGGTCGACTGTCTCTCGCCGAGTTCCTCGTTGATCGCCATGATCGCGGCGAAATAGCCGACCGCACCCGGAGCCTCCTGCTCGGCGACCTCGAGAAACAGTGCCACGCCCTCTTCTTCGCTCACGTCGAGGTCCACGTTCTCGCACGCCGCGGTGTCCCC
>JARDZU010000163.1 GCA_029240695.1 Acidimicrobiia bacterium
AATGATCCGGTGGTCGCGCTCACTGGCGAAGCTGGGCCCGTCCTTCTCGGCGTCATGGCCCATGGTCCTGAACTTGTACATGATGAAGGGGGCTCCTCCCAACCCCACCCTCTCCTGCCGGAACAACACGGGGCCTGACGATGACAGCCGCAGATAGGCCGCAACGATGAGGCTGAGAGTGGCCCAGATAGGTGCCGTGATGACAGTGGCAATAGTCTCGACCGCTCTTTTGCCGGGGAGCCAGGGCGCCACTTCGAGCAAAGGCGCCGAGATCTCCCACCCCTCGGCCAGGTGTACGAGTGGAACGCGGCCAGTGTGCTCCTCGTAAGTCGATGTGAACGGGCGGATCGTGTAGCCCGCTACATCCGATGACGACAGAAACTGGGCGACGCGCTCGGAGAGGACGACTTTCAGGTCGACTGCCATCGTTACATCTCTTTCCGGCAAGTCGGGAACGCTCTCCGACTTGGGGTCGAGCACCCAGACGACTTCCGCATGAGGGGAGTCGATCAGGTCCTCCGCGAGCTGTTTCTCGCCGGTGATGAGCGCGATTCGCTCGGTCCAGGGTCTTCGGCGTCTCACCATGCGATGGGCAGTGGCCAGCACCAGCCAGGAGACGGCGGTTGTGATCAAGAACAGCCTCGAGAAGTAGTCGCGGCTGAAGAGGAGCAGCAAGGCGGTCAACCCGCCGGTGCCGAGGAAGATGGCGAACATCCGACCGTAGCTGGGACGTGGGACGCCCGGCCCGGACATCTGTGCGGTGAGAAAAGAGAACAGGATCATCGACAGTGTCAGGTAGACCACCATCGGGATCGTTGGTGGGCCTCCTTCGACCGAGTTCCAAGGGAGGACCGTCCCGAAGACGTAGAGGGACGCCACAACCATGGCGGCGCCGAGCGATACGAGGTCGCTCAGACTGGAGCGGATGAGGAAACGTCTACGCACAGGACAGATGCTAGAAAGCGACGGGCGATTCAGGCGGGCGCGGCCATGGCCCGGGCCAACTCGACCAAGGTCCGCACCCCCACGCCAGAGGCGCCCTTGACGTGCTCGCCGGCGGTTTCCCTCGATCGGGCCGGCCCGGCAATGTCGAGGTGAGCCCATCTTTCTCCATCGACGTAACTCGAAAGGAACAACGCGGCGGTGATGGCCCCGCCATATCGGCCGCCCGAGATGTTCTTCAGATCGGCGATGTCAGATTCCATCGACTTCTTGTAGTCCTCGAAAAGGGGCATCTCCCAGAAATGCTCCCCCGCCCGGGAGGCGGCGTCCAAGACCTGTGCGGCCACGTCGGAGCTCGAGCCGAACACCGCAGCGATCTTGTCTCCGAGCGCCACGTGGGCGGCGCCGGTCAAGGTCGCCACATCGATGATCAGGTCGGGCTCGTACCGACGAACCACTCCAAGGCCATCGGCGAGGATCAATCGACCCTCGGCATCGGTGTTGAGCACCTCGATGGTGGGGCCCGACACCGGCCTGAGGACATCGCCAGGTCTCGTCGCTTTCCCGCCCACGGCGTTGTCGGTGAGCGGTACCACGGTGGTCACCCGAACCGGAAGCCCCAGACGAGCGATCGCAATCGTTGCCGCGATGACAACGGCGGCCCCAGACATGTCGTCCTTCATCTCCTCCATGTGTTGGGCGGTCTTGATGGAAAGACCGCCGGAGTCGAACGTGATGCCCTTCCCCACCAGGCCGAGATGAGCGCCTGCACCTTCCGGCCGGTGTTCGACCACTACGAGTCTGGGGGGCCGATCGGAGCCGGCGGCGACTCCGAGCAGAGCGCCCAGCTTCTCGTCGATGATCCGATCCTCATCCCACACCTCGACCGACAGGCCTGCGCTCTCGGCCGCGGCCCTGATGGTTTCAGCAAGTGCCTCGGGTGCCTTGTCCAGAGCAGGCGTGTTGACCCAGTCCCGGGCCAGGTTGGTGGCCTCGGTGGTCACCACCGTCTCGGCGAGGGCTTCCTCGTCGCCGTCGACCAACTCCAGGGTCTCCAAGGAAAGGCCCTCCCCCTCGGTCTTGTAGGCACGAAACTGATAACCACCGAGGGCCGCCCCTTCGACAACGGCCCGGGTCGCGCCATCGACAGGGATCTGGTTGAGGTTTGTGACGGCGCGGCCGGTTTTCACCACACGCGCCGCGTTCCCGATGCCGCTCCTGATCGTCTCGAAACTCGCCTCTTCCCCCAAGCCGACGAAGACGACCGCCTTCGCCTCGGAATGGGGCAGGGTGAGCACCTGGCCGGTCTTCCCCTCGAACTTGGCCAGTTCGAGCAGGGCCGGGTCGGCGGAGGCGTATGCATCCTCGGCGCCGGGGGCGGGCTCGTTCTCGGCCAGCATGCCGACGATCAAGGTCGAATCGGTCAGGTCGAGCTCTTCGGGTGCGTTCCTAATCTCCACCATGTCTCCTGTTCAACTGGCAAACGGGCCCAGGCCGGCGACAAGCGCCCGGCCGAGGAACATCCCCCCAAGCGTGGTTAGCACGGCCAGATATGACAAACCGGTGGCGGCCATGACCCCTGCATAAGCAGGGTATCGCAGCGATCCGATCACGGCGGCCATGAGCACGACCGATGTCGCCATGAGCACCCAGAACGCGATAGTGCCTCCTCCGGACGGGAGCCCGGCGATGAGAAGCACTGACGAGTCCGCGGCGAGACCAACGATGCCCACGATGGCAAGTGCCCTCAACATCCATCTCGGCAACCTCGGATCCACCAGATACCAGTGGCCGAGGGCCATCTCCCCCGTCACGCCGCCGAGGGCGAGGGCGGCCGACATCGCAGGAGCCCATCCACCGGACGACGCCTGGATGAGCAGGGCTACTCCGGCAAAGACCTGGAGGATCCCGGAGATCTGGCGATTGCGAGCCCAGATCAGGGCGAGGGCCAACAGAATCAGACCGAATCTGGCCCACCACGAGTCCTCGGCAAAGACACCGACAACACCGATCGCGGCGGCGATAGATGCCACCAGCCAGGTGAAACCGGGCCCAACCACGCGCGCCAGGGCGACCGATCCCGAGACCAGAGCCAGCCCAGCCGCCCACGCGACAAGGATGAACTCAGGTCGGACAAGGGTGGTCAGGTCGTCGGGCACGGGGCGGGATCATATGGCAACCACACAGGGCGACAGCTGGTGGGACTACGGATCGAATTCCACCAATCGGAACCACCCGACTAGCGACCACCACTGCCATAATCGCCGAAAATGCCAGATCAGACCCACATGCCCGACGGTGTTGACGTCTCGATCGTCCTCCCCGTCTACAACGAGCTCGGCCACCTCGAAGAGGAGATCGACCGCATTCGCAAGACGATGGACGAATCGGACTACAGCTACGAAATCATGGTCGTCGATGACGGTTCCACCGATGGATCGGGGCAACGTCTGAAGGACATCGAGGGGATCCGGCTGCTCAGGTTCGGCACCAATCGAGGTAGCGGGTCGGCCCGCAAGTACGGGACACAGTCGGCAAACGGCTCGATCATCGTCTGGACCGACGTCGACATGACCTACCCCAACGACAGCATCCCCGACCTGCTCGACCAACTCGGCGGTTACGACCAGGTGGTAGGTGCACGCACCACCGAGGAGGGCACGGTGCGTCTGCTCCGCGGACCGGCCAAATGGCTGATTCGAAAACTCGCGTCCTATCTGTCTGGAGTCCGCATCCCGGACCTCAACTCCGGGTTCCGGGCCTTTCGCCGGGACGTTGCCCTTCAGTTCCTGCACCTGCTCCCCCGAGGGTTCTCGTGCGTGACCACCATCACCATGGCCTTTCTCTCCAACGGCTACTCCATCAAGTACATCCCGATCGACTACGCCCCCCGGGCCGGGGAATCGAAGTTCCATTGGTGGAAAGACACCAAGCGCTATCTCCTCCAAGTGTTGAGGCTCACCTTGATGTGGGAACCGATGCGGATCTTCGGCCCTCCGGCCGCCCTCCTGACGATCGTCGGCGTTGGGAAACTCGTGTACGACCTCGTCGACAAAGACTTCAGGGTCGCCACGAACACCATCGTGATCCTTGGTGTCGCCTTCGCCCTTGCCCTCATCGGGATGGTGGCGGACATGCTTGTTCAGCTGAACAAACGGCCACACGACGTGATGCCGGCGACCATCGAGTGATCGACGAAGGACAGACTCGCCCGCCGGCTCTCAGCCCCAGCGCCTCGTTGCGTCTTCCGCTGATCGAGAACTGGCTCACCCGTATCGCGCCATCGTCGGTCCTGGAGGCGGGATGCGGCATGGGGGCGATGGCGTGGAGATTCGCCAGTCGATTCGACTACCGGGGCTACGAGCCCGATCCGACCTCATACGGCGAGGCTGCAGCGCGTCTGGCCCGCCTCGGAAAGGGAGATGTCCGCAATGAGCCGGTGCCCAACGAGCCGGATCGCCGCTTCGACTTGCTCGTCGCATTCGAGGTGCTCGAGCACATCGAGGATGACCAGGCCACGCTCCGAAGCTGGGTCAGATGGCTCAACCCCCGCGGCCATGTCCTGATAAGCGTCCCGGCCCATCCCGATCGATTCGGACCGTGCGATGAGATGGCCGGCCACTGTCGCCGATACGAGAGAGACAGCATGACCACGATGCTTCGCGCCGCGGGGCTCGAGCCGCTCTCGATCGAATCATGGGGCATGCCTCTCGGGTACCTGCTCGAGGCCGGGCGAAACGTGCTGGCCCGCCGCCGACTCGACAAGGATGTCGGCACCGCGGGCAGCGGGAGGTTCTTCCAGCCGCCGGCCGCCTTGGGGCGAACCGTCGAACTGGCTCTCCGCCCGGCGGCATTCGCCCAAAAGCCCTTCCACGACACCGAGATGGGCATCGGGTATGTAGCTGTCGGACGTCTGGCGGGCGACCAAGCCGAGGGTGAATGAGAGTCCTCTGGACCGGCACATTCGACCCTGACTTCTCCCGCAATCGAAAACTGGCACGTCTCATGGACCTCTCGGGGATCAGATGGAGGGTCATCCGGGAGAACGTTTGGGCGTCCGACAGAATCACTCTGGCCTCGCGGCCGAGCATCTTGGTGGCAGTGAAGGCGCTCGTCGGTTACCCCAAACTGTTGATTCGGCTGCTCATGGCACCGGCGCCCGATCTGTACCTCGTCTCGTACCCGGGATGGCTCGATGTGCCGGTGGTTCGCCTCGTGGCGTCGCTGAAGCGCAAGCCGCTGGTCTTCGACCCCTTCCTATCGCTCTTCGACACGATGATCTCGGATCGCGGGCTCCACGGCGAAAAATCGATCGTGGCTCGGCTTGCCGCTGCCGCCGATCGATGGTCGCTTCGCCTCTCCGATGTCGTCATCGCCGACACCGAGCCTCAACTCGCGTTCTATCGGCAGACCGCCGGCGCGCTCCGGAGTGATGGCGCGGTGATCGCTGTCGGAGCGGACGATGAGTTGTTCACCCCTCGCTCCGCCCAGATATCGGAGGCTGATCTCGTGTTGTACTACGGCAAGCTCATCCCCCTTCACGGGGTGGGAACGATCGTGGAGGCGGCTGCCCTGGTCGAGCCGGAGGGGATACGGACGGTGATGATCGGCGACGGGCCCGACCGACACGTCGTCGAGGATGCCATTGGTCGAACCGGTGTCGGCGTGGAACAGCACGGCATGATCCCAATCGAGGAGTTGCCTGAGCACCTGGCCCGAGCCGGGATCTGTCTCGGGGTGTTCGGCGAATCGGAGAAAGCGGGCCGCGTCATCCCCCACAAGGCCTACGAGGCTATGGCGACGCGCCGTCCTGTGATCACCAGGGAAGGACCGGCGGTCAGCTCGATGTTCTCCGAAGACGAGATGGTCACCGTGCCGCCCGGCGACCCGGTCGCGCTGGCCAATGCCATTCGATCCTTGGCCATGGACACCGACCGAAGACGGCGAATTGCGGACGCCGGGTATGAGGCCTACCGGAGCCGCTTCCACGAGATCCCGCTTGCCGCCGGGTTACTCGAGGTCTTCGTGTCCGCTCTCGGCAGCAGGGACCTGCCCCGCCTCTGATCCGGGCGTGACGTCGAGACGTCCCGATTTCATCAGAAGGAACACCACGCCGACTGCGGCCAGCTCGGCCACGGTCAGCCAGAGCCGGGACACGACCGACACCACGAGCGCGATCGAGGTGGGCATGATCCGGTTGAGGAACACCGCGAGAATTCCTTCCCGGACTCCGAGCCCGGACGGGGCGAACAGGGCAAGGATTCCGACGATGCTCGAGAAGGAGAATGCGCCCGCCAGGTAGAGGATCGAGCCCGCGTCGAGCGCGTAGAACGACCTGATGAGCACGTAGAGGGCGATGCCAAAGAGAATCCAGTTCACGAAGTAGAGAGCGACGTACCGGAGAAGTTGTCGATAGGTCAGGCTGACCTCGAACGGACGCCGCCGCGTCGCGCGAGCAGCGAGCTTGATCGCCCATCCTATGAAACGGGGATGCAGAGCCACCAGAAACACGACCAGGGCAATCACCAGCAGCCACCGGTAGTCGTCG
>JARDZU010000164.1 GCA_029240695.1 Acidimicrobiia bacterium
TCTCGATGTCTCGTAGATCTCCTCGGTGGTGACTCCGACGCCGACGCCGTACGCGTCGGCACGTACGCGCAACGCCATGACCACCTCCTCTATCGAGGTATTGCCGGCGCGTTCGCCAATCCCGTTGATGGCGCCCTCCACCTGTCGCGCCCCGGCCTCGACGGCGGCTAGGGAGTTGGCCACGGCCAGGCCGAGATCGTTGTGGCAATGGGTCGATACGACCACTTCCTCACGACCCCCCTTCACCTCGTCGACGATGCGTCGGATCAAGATGCCGTAGTCGTTCGGAGTCGCGTAACCCACCGTGTCGGGGATGTTCACGGTGGTGGCACCCGCTTCGACAGCCGCCTGGCAGACGGCCACCACAAAGGAGGGATCAGATCGCGTTGCATCCTCCGGCGAATACTCGACATTCTCGGTGTAATCGCGAGCCCGCGCCACATTGGCCTTGACCGTCGCGAGCACCTCTTCCTCGTTCATGCGGAGCTTGTGCCGCATGTGGATGGGTGAGGTGGCCAGGAACACATGGATCCGGGGGTCGGCAGCGTCACGAATCGCCTCCCAGGCACGGTCCACGTCTTCGGCCTGGGCTCGAGCCAGGGCGGCGATGGTTGGGCCCTGCACTTCCTGGGCGATCCGGGTCACGGCCCGGAAGTCCCCGGGCGAAGAGATGGGAAATCCGGCCTCGATGATGTCGACCCCCAAGCGCGCCAGCTGGGTGGCGATCGCAACCTTCTGGTCGGGGTCGAGGGCGATACCGGGCGCCTGTTCGCCGTCTCTGAGTGTGCTGTCGAAAATCCTTACTCGGTCTTCCATTGTCTCTCCTGAATCTCGTGGTCTCGTCGGGGCGCCGGTCTGCCCGGTGGGGCGTTCCGGCTAGATAAGAGCGAGGCCGAGAAGGCTCAGGAGAGCCAGGAGACGAAGGGAAAGGGCGGCGCGGGTCATCTTCCCACTCCTGCTGTCACCGGGGCCGGGCTTAGCTCCGACTCCCGTTTCATCGCGATGCGGCCCGACTTGACCAGGTCGATGACGCCGTAGGGGCCGAGATGCTCGAGGAAGGTCCTGAGGTGTTGGGGCGTACCCGCCACCTCGAAAGTCATCGCTGAAGAGCTGATATCGATGACTCTGGCGTCGAACAAGGAGGCCGTGTCGCGAACTTCGCCCCTCGTTGCCGGCTGGGCGCTGATTCGGACGATCATCACTTCTCGTTCGAGTGCCTCCGCCGGCTCCATCTCCTGGACCTTGATCACGTTTACCAGCTTGTTGAGCTGTTTCTTCAGCTGCTCGAGCTCGGGTGCATCGACGACCAGCGTGATCCGGGATCGCCCATCCTGATGAGTCGGCCCCACCGCCAGTGAATGGATGTTGAAGGCGCGGTTGGAGAACATTGCCGATATCCGGGCCAGTACCCCGGGCTTGTCCTCGACGAGCACTGTGAGGGTGTGCTGCATCAGAGCTCGTCTCGTCGCATCACGACACGGTCGTTCGAGCCGCCGGCGGGGACCATCGGGAAGCACATCTCCTCGCCGTCGACCACGACTTCGAGGACCACGGGGCGGTCGTTGACGGAGAGAACTTTCTCGATCGCATTGTCGATCTCAGACGGATGGTCGACCCTGAGGCCGACGCAACCCATCGCCTCGGCCAGCTTGGGGTAATCGGGATAGGTGAACCCGAGGTCCACGGCGGAGAGGCGGCCGCCATAGAAGAGGTTCTGCCACTGCTTGACCATCCCGTAGCCGCCATTGTTGAAGACGATGATCTTGACCGGGATCTCCTCGGTGGTGGCGGTGATCAGTTCCTGGCAGGTCATCTGGAAGCAGCCGTCGCCATCGAGGGCGATGATCAGGTCGTCTGGTCGGGCCACCTTGGCACCAACTGCTGCCGGAACTGCGAATCCCATTGTCCCCAGACCGCCTGAATTGATCCAGGATCTCGGCTCACGGAAGCCCCAGAACTGGGAGGCCCACATCTGATGCTGGCCGACGCCGGCGGCGACCACGGCATCTCCACCGGTGATCGAGTAGAGCCTTTCGATGAAATGTTGGACCTTGATCGGCCCATCCGGGTCCTGCTCGTAGGCGAGGGGGTACTGGTCCTTCCACCGGCTGAGCTGGGCGAACCAGTCTTCTCGCGCCGGGGAATCGGCCACCTCGCGTCGGGCGCGGAGACCGCTCAGCAGATCGTTCAGCACCGAACGGGCGTCGCCGACGATGGGGACGTCGGCTGCCCGCACCTTGCCGATCTCGGCGGGATCGACGTCGACATGAATGATCTTGGCGTCGGGCGCAAAAGCGTTCGGGTCGCCGGTGACCCGGTCGTCGAATCTCGCACCGAGGCTCACCAGGACGTCGGATTTCTGGATGGCGGTGGTGGCGGTGTAGAGCCCGTGCATGCCCGGCATACCCAGGGCGAGGGGATGGTCGTCGGGGAAGGCGCCACGGGCCATCAGCGTGGTGACGACGGGGGCGTTGACGGCCTCGGCGAAGGCGAGCAGCTCGGGGGCGGCCCCTGCCTTTATCACTCCGCCGCCGACGTAGAGCACCGGTCGCTCCGCCTTTTCGATCATGTCGAGAGCCGCCCGGATCTGCATCGGATGCCCCGAGACGGTCGGCTTGTAGCCGGGGAGATTGTTCAGATGAGGCTCCCGCCACGTGGTGATCTGCTTGAGGACGTCCCTGGGGATGTCGACGAGGACTGGCCCGGGCCGTCCGGTGGAGGCGAGGTGGAAGGCTTCGTGGATCAGGTTCGGGATGTCGTCGGCGTCGGTCGCCATGTATGAGTGTTTGGTGCAGTGCATGGCGAGGCCGGTGGTGTAGGCCTCCTGGAAGGCGTCGCTCCCGATCGCCGACGTAGCGACCTGCCCGGTGATGGCGACGATCGGCGTCGAGTCCATCAGGGCGTTCTGCAATGGAGTGATCAGATTGGTCGCTCCGGGCCCGGAGGTGGCCATCACCACGCCCACCAGTCCAGTGGCCTGGGCAAAGCCCTCGGCCATGTGCCCGGCGCCCTGCTCGTGCCGGGCCAGCACATGCCTTATTGGACTGTCAAGGAGGGGGTCGTAGGCGGGGAGAATGGCACCTCCGGGCACGCCGAAAATGATCTCGACCCCTTCGTACTCCAGGCTACGAAGGAGCGAGTGTGATCCGGTGAAGTTGGTTGGTTCTGTCATGGTGTCGGGTAACAAAAAACCCTCCGGGGTGGAGGGTCGAGCGCACGCAGGTCTGTTTGCGCGCGCTACACGATAAGAAGGAGTACGTCGGCGGCGGCGAACAACTGTCTCATGTGTGGATTCCAAGTAAACAACCTGCCCGTACTCATGTCAAGAACATCGGGCGATCCCTGCGCTTCCTGAACCTTTCTGGCGGCAAAATAAGGGCATGCGTGAGTACGGGGCGGTGGAGATGGGGGGAACCAGGACGTCGTGCGCTGCTGGTTCGTCACCGGAAGACTTGTCGAGGAAAGTCACCTTTCCCACGACCGCGCCCGCGGAGACCCTGGGGAAGGTGGTCGAGTTCCTGCGGGAGCAGGCACCCGTAGCGATCGGGATCGCCGCATTCGGGCCGCTGGGCCTCGTTGGCGGTCGTATCGGGGTCACACCCAAGGAAGGCTGGTCGGGGACAGACCTTGTTGGTCCGGTGAGGAATGCGATCGATGTCCCGATCGGCCTGGACACCGATGTCAACGGCGCTGCGCTCGGCGAGAGCCGGTGGGGCGCCGCCCGGGGGTTAGACACCTTTGTCTATGTCACCGTCGGCACCGGGATCGGTGGCGGTGCTCTGGTCGATGGTGAGCCGATCCACGGGTTGGGGCACCCCGAGATGGGCCACATCTCGGTGCGACGTCATCCAGACGATGACTATCCCGGCATATGCCGACTCCATGGGGATTGTCTCGAGGGACTGGCTAGCGGCCCGGCGATCGAGGGTCGGTCGGGGATCCGGGGAGAAGGTCTATCGGGATCCGACCTGGCGAAGGCCGTCGAGTTCGAGGCCTTCTATCTAGCCCAGATGATCCGGAACCTGGTGTACATCCTGGCTCCAGAGCGAGTGATAGTGGGCGGGGGCGCATCACGTCTACCCGGCTTGATCGACCAGGTCAACGAGAGTTTGATCGAAGAGTTGTCCGGATACCCGGGGCTCGCGGAGCACGAATCAGGGTTCGTGGTTTCGCCCGGGCTGGGCGACATGTCCGGTTTGGCCGGAGCTTTGGTCCTCGCCGCGCGAGCCTTCGATCGGGCTATGTCGTCCGAGTGACTTTGCGGAGGCTCCGGGGTTGCTCGGGGTCGAGATCCTTGGCCAGCGTGAGGTGGTAGGCGAACAGCTGGCCCAACACGACTGCGGGGATTGGGGACAGCCATTCTTCGATCTCGGTTTCGAGTTCGAGGGCACCGGGTGCAATCTCTGCCAATCTGGCGTCGTTCCCGATCGCGACCAGGGACGCTCCGGCCTCCTTGCATCGCCGGATAACGTCGATCACATCGTCGATCGCCGGGCCACGAACCGCGACGGCGAGCACCGGATAACCGGGCTCGAGGACCGCGATCGGACCGTGGAGGAAATCGGCGGTCGAGAAGGGCTGGGCAACTACCTGGGTGAGCTCCTGGAGTTTGAGCGCCCACTCGAAAGCGGTGGCTTGGTTGAAGCCGCGGCCCAGCACGGCGCAATACTCCATCCCGGCGTGCGCCGTCGCTGTTTCCGCTGTCCGACTCTCCTGGCGCAGGGCGTGCTCGACCAGGGAAGGGAGCCCTTCGAGAGTCCCGCTCGCCCCGGACATGGCTTCCGATATCAATGCCACCACCGTCAGCTGGGCGGTGTAGGTCTTCGTGGCGGCCACCGCCCGTTCCTCGCCCGCATCGAGGTCGATGACGACATCGGCCACCTCGGCAAGGGGGGAGTCGGGCTCGTTGGTGATGGCGACAGTGGGTCGACCCTGCTCGCGGCCTTCCTCTAGGACCGAGACGATGTCGGGTGACTCACCGCTCTGGGAGATCCCGACCACCAACGCCCCTTCGAGGCGAGGAGGGCGGTCGTAGACCGAGAAGAGGGAGGGTGTCGTGAGGCCCACCGACAGCCCGTTGCGTGTGCCCCAAACGTATTGGGCATACCGACCGGCGTTGTCTGAGGTCCCTCGTGCTGCGATCACGGCGTGGGTACACCCCGAAGCGAGCCCGGCTACCTGCTGGGCGGGCTCGGCGTTGACCGTGGTAGTACGGGCAATGACCTCCGGCTGCTCCCGGATCTCCTCTAGGAGTCCCATCAGCGCCCACTCTCCTGTTCGAGGAGGCGGGCTGGGTTTGTCGAGGCACAGGCTCGGGCCTGAGACTCGGTGGCCTTGGTCCAGTCATGGAGATTGGCCACCGCCTGGTCCATTGTCAGAGTGCTGCCTGCGAGGATGGCACGTCCGATCCGAGGGCCTTCGGGACCCACGAACACCTCCCGGTCGCCGAGGATGTAGATCCCCTCACCAAGCCCGGTGGCCTGCATCGCGTCGGTCACCAGGATGAACCGCTCCGGACCAAGAAGTTCCCAGGCAAGCCGAACGGAAGCCGGATCGGCGTGGATCCCGTCGACGATCACGCCGCAAGGACGGTCGGACAGGATCGCAGCGCCGACCAGACCAGGGGAGCGGTGGTGAAACGGGCTCATCTGGTTGAAGAGATGGGTCACGCTCGACCAGGGGCCATCGAGAGCCGCCGCCGCAGTTTCGAAGTCGGCGCCGCTGTGCCCCGCCGAGACCACCACACCGGAATCGGAGAGGATCCCGGCCACTTCGAAGGCATGGTCCAATTCCGGGGCGAGGGTCACCACTTTCACCGAACCCGACTCAGCCCACCGTCGGGCCACGCCCTGGTCGGGCAGTCTGAGGTGATCGGGGTTGTGTGCACCCTTCCACTCCCGGGAGATCCACGGTCCCTCGATGTGAAGTCCCACAGCGTCGGCGCCGTCATAGCCCTGAGGAGGGCCCGCCCTGATGACTTCGATGGCGGCATCGACGAATTCGTACGGCGCGGAGACGATGGTGGGCAGAAATGCGGTAACGCCTGTCTCGGGAAGGCGCCGCCCGACCTCCCAGATGCTGGAGGGGTCGGCCGTGAAGTCGTGACCCCAGCCACCGTTGATCTGTATGTCGATCAACCCGATGGCGCCGTCAGGTTCGGTCATGTCCCGATCCCGTGCCCACGCGGGTAGAGCCCGGGGATGGCGGCCGGCAGATGGCCCTGGAAGGAAATGTCGCCGAACAGGGCGAAAGTCAGGGTGTCAAGCGATGGTCGATGTGAGCTGTAGGTGCATACATGGGTCTTGGAGCCCGGGTAGGAGGCCAGATCGAACGGAGTTCGCAAGGCGACGGTGATCAGCGGTTTCCCCAATTCGAGGAGGACATTGGCCAGATCGACCTGTCCCGGCGTCGCGGTGACGGTCCCGAGGATGATCAAGTCATGGTCCTCGGCCTTCTCGACTACAGCCGAGATATCGCTTC